>CAZFBC010000203.1:0-4605 GCA_964517245.1 uncultured Eubacteriales bacterium
CGCTGCGGAGGACGACGTCCCGCTTCTTGTTGTAGCAGCCGCGGTATTCGCCGTCGAGGCCGATCCGCTTCATCGTCCAGCGGCGGGCCTCGATCTCCTTGGCCAGCGGGAAATAGGCATCGCCGAACCACTCGCCGAGGAGGACCAGAACGTTCAACGGCCGGGCCGGCCGCGCCTGGGCGAACGGCGAAGTTGCGAAGACCAGTACGAGGACGACTCCTGCCAAGATTGCTCTCATCTCTAGGCTCCTTCCCGGCGAAACGGTGATTCTTTCCTAGATCACTTCGACGTCGGCGTCGTTCGTGTGGATGTCGAGGTCCTATATTTTCAGCGCTTCGGAACGGGAAGATAGCAGGCCCAGCCGTCCCAGGCGGGGTGGTCGGTCAGCCGGACCGGCCGGCCGCCGTCCAGGTCGACCTGGTAGACTTCGAAATTGCCGTCCCGGACGCTTTGGAGGACGATGTGCCGGCCGTCGGGGGACCACATCGAGTTCTCGTCGCGCGTTTCGACCGCAGTGACCGCCCGGTCGCCGGTGCCGTCGGCGTTCATCACCCGGACCATGCCCTGCATCCGGCCGTCGGCCCGGAACTTCCGGGAGTAGGCGATCGTCGTCCCGTCCGGGGACCAGACCGGGAAGATCTCCCATTCCGGCGTGTTGGTCAGCCTTGTCTGCCCGCTTCCGTCGGGAGCCATGATGTAGATCTCATAGTTGCCGTCACGGTTGGACATGAAGACGATCTTCGACCCGTCGGGGGACATGAACGGCCGCTCGTCGCGCGCTTCGTTGTTCGTCAGCCGGCGGGCGTTCGACCCGTCGGCGTTCATGATCCAGATCTCGGTCTTCTTCTCGAAATCCCGGATAAAGAGGATCTGTTTTCCGTCGGGTGTGAATTCGGGGTGTGTCTCTTTCTCGGAAGTGGAGGTGAGCCGCCGGACGTCGCTTCCATCGACGGACATGCTGTAAATCTCCATGTTGCCGTCGCGGTCGCTGAGGAAGAGGACCCTCTTCCCGTCGGGCGAGGCCGCCGGGCAGAGATCCTGGGCCGGGTGCTCGGTCAGATTGCGGGGTTCCTTTTCTCCCGGATGGAGGATGTACACGTCCTTGTTGTCGTTCCGGCCGGAGTAAAAGAGGACGGGAAGGGCATTTCCCCGCCCGGAATCCGTCGATCCGACGGCGGTTGTGTCTTGGGATTCCTGGCTTCCCGCCCGGGCGGCGAATCCGCCCGCGGTGAAGATAAAGACCAGGAGAAAGGCCGGTGTGAGCGAGGATCGGAGCTTACGCATGACCTGTCCTCATGAATTTCTGATCCACGCCTGCGACGAAGACACGGATCACCTGATGTTCTCCCAGAGGACGTTGACGATCTTCCACTGTCCACTCGCGCCTTTGCCCAGAGTGAGGTAGTCGATGAATTGGGAGCAGTCGGTCCGGACAACGGCCATGGTCTCCGTCGTATCGAGGATGGTCACCTTGATATTGCGTTTGTCGGCCGGGACGCGGCTCCCGCCCCCACGCCGGGTGAACTCGACCATCTGATCCTTGGTCAGATGGGTGAACTTCTCCTGGCCTGTCTGGGAAACGACTTCGAGGAGCCGTTTGGCCAGCTGCGGGTGCAGGGCCCGATCCATGCGCTCGGCGTTGCCTTCGAACCAGCCTTCGATATAGTCGAGCGCGGCTTGGCGGATAGCGGTTTTCTCGGCTTCGTCGGTCGGGCGGGAGGAGGCGACCGAAGGCGCAAACCCGAGGATAGCCAGGGACAGGGCGATGACGAGACCTTTTTTCATGAGCAGCTCCTCTACCAATTTAGAATTTGATAGAAAACAAAGCAATTATCGTGCCACGGCCGTCCCCGGCCGGGTCCCGGCTCCAAGAAGGGGAATAGGGGGAGAGCTTCCCGCGAATGTCCGTTATCGGACGGGGGTGTCCGGAATCGGCCTTCTATTCGCACCGGACGGCGCGCAGCCAACTTTTTTCCCCGGCCGGGCGTCATTCATTTCGAAAGCCGCAGCCGGCCCCGGTCGGGGGCCGGGGGACGGAGGGAGGAGGCCGAGCATGTTCGGGAATGACCTGCGATTCGCGCTCCGGATCCTGAGAAAGCAGAAGAGTTACGCCGCCGTCAGCATTTTCAGCCTGGTCGTGGGGATGACCAGCTTCATCCTGCTGATGCTCTTCGGGCGATACGAGCTGGGCTACGACTCCTTTCACGAGAGCGCGGATCGCGTCTTCCTGATCGGTCAAGTCGTGCCCGAGTGGAACGTCATGGGGACCAACCGCGCCAGCTCCACCTCCGGTCCCTTGGGGCCGACCCTGGAGCGTGAGTTCCCGCAGGTGGAACGCGCCGTCCGCACGTGGCCCACGGAGGCCCCACTGTCATACGACCGGAAGAGCGTTCTGGCTCGGGGGTTATTCGCAGACCGGGCGTTCTTCGAGATGTTCACTTTTCCCCTGGTCCTCGGAGATCCCGCCTCCGCCCTGGCCGATCCCTTTTCCGTCGTCCTGACAGAGAGGACGGCGGAGCGGCTTTTCGGGCGGGAGGAACCGATCGGCCGGGCCGTCATCCACGGCGGCGGGCGTGAGTACAGGGTCACCGGGATCATGAAGGACCCGCCGCGCAACTCCCACCTGGCGTTCGACTACCTCCTCTCCTTCGTGTCCGTGGGGGTTCTCCGCAGCGACCTCGACACGTCCTGGAGCATCCTGAACTATCTGAACTATGTCGAGCTCCGGAAGGGCGTCGATCCGGCCGCGTTCGAGGCCGGGCTGCAGGCCGTCATCCGCGCCCATCATCCGGAGCGCGACCACAAGCGGACGTATTTCCTGATGCCGCTCCGGACGTTGCATCACGAGACGAAAGTCCACATCCCCTACTGGCGCACGGTGGACCGGACGCTGATCCGTCTCCTCATGGCGGTCGCCGGGCTCATCCTGGCCGTGGCCTGCGTCAACACCATCAACCTGGCGACGGCCCGGGCGACGGCCCGGGGCCGCGAGGTCGGCGTCCGGAAGACCTTCGGGGCCGACCGGCGCCAGCTGGTCGCCCAGTTCATGGGCGAGGCCGGCGTCCTGACCGCGGCCAGTCTTCTGCTGTCCCTCGTCCTCGTCCAAGCGCTGCTGCCGGTCTTCAACGGTCTGACCGGCGTCCGTTTGTCCGCGGGCGCCCTCGCTGAAGCCTCGACCTGGCCCTGGATCCTGGGGCTGGGTCTCGCCGTGGGCCTCCTTTCCGGCGCCTACCCCGCGCTCGTCCTGTCGTCCATGAAGCCGACGAGCGTCTTCCGGAGCGCGTTCGGCGCCCGCGAGGGCGGACGGCGGCTCGTCCTTCGCAACGCCCTGGTCGCTTTCCAGTTCTTCGCCACCCTAACGCTGGTGGCAGGGACGCTGATCATCCGGAAGCAGATGGACTACATCCGGACCGCGGACGTGGGCTACGATCGCAAGAACGTCCTGGCCCTGCGGCTCTGGGAGGCGGACAGCCGGACCCGTTACCGTGAGATCGAGACCGAGCTCCTCCGGCATCCCGACGTCCGGGCCGTCGCCGTCAGCAACGTGGCCCCGGTCCGGGCCGTGGAGATGAACAATTTCATGGTCGAGAGCGGGTCCGGGGAAATGGTCGAGGTTCCCCAGGTCACCAGCTATTTCGTGGATTCCGGCTACTTCGACCTGTTCGGCCTGACCTTCGTCGCGGGCCGGGGCTTCGCGCCCGACGCCGCCGGCGACGTCCTGAACCAGGCCGTCATCAACGAGACCGCCGCCCGGATGGCCGGGCTGACGGACCCGATCGGCAGGAAGATCGGCCGGGGAAGCGGGGAGCCGATGCGGATCGTCGGCGTGGTCAGGGACATTCACTACACCTCGTTCCGGTCGAAAGTGGGGCCGCTGCTGTTCCTCCACCGGCCCGAGAGGACCAGCTGGCTGTTCGTGAAGACATCGGGGCGCCGCATGCCGGCCACGATCGCCTTCGTCGAGTCGACGATCCGCCGGCAAGTCCCGGATTTCACCTACGACTATGCGGCCATGGAGGACATCTACGACCGGCTGTATGAGAGCGAGGACAGGCTCGGCGGGCTGCTGACCGGCTTCGCCATGGTGGCCATCCTGGTCGCCTCGGTCGGGCTGTTCGGGCTGATCTCGTTCGTCATCGAGCGGAAGCGGAAGGAGATCGGGATCCGCAAGGTCCTGGGTGCGAGGCTCTCCGGCATCATGGGCCTGATCGCCCGGGACCTGTTCGTCCTGATCGGCGTCGCGGTCCTGCCGGCCCTGCCCGTGTCCTACACGTTCGGCCGTCGCTGGCTTCAGGGATTCTATTATCGGACCGGCCTCGGCGCCGGCGTGTTCGCCGCGGCCGCGGCGGTCGTGCTCGTCATCGCGCTGCTATGCATCGCCCGGATCACGGTCCGGGCCGCCCGCGAGAGCCCGTCGGTGAGCCTGAAGAGCGTGTGAGCGGCGGACCAAGGAGATCGAAAATTCAATCCGGAAATAAGGAAAGAGGTATCATGTCCCCCTATTCGTACTTATTCATTCGAACCTCAGCGTTTCGGCGGGATTGGCGGAGGCGGCCTTGACGGATTGGACGCCGACGGTCAGCAGGGCGGCCGCCAGCGTCGCCG
>CAZFBC010000204.1:0-4583 GCA_964517245.1 uncultured Eubacteriales bacterium
AGGAGGACCTGTTCAAGCTCGAGGGCTTCGACTGGTACCTCATCCCGACGGCCGAGGTCCCGCTGACCAACATCTACCGGAACGAGATGCTGGACGGAGCGGCCCTGCCGATCCGGTTCGTCGCCTGGACGCCGTGCTTCCGCAGCGAGGCCGGTTCCTACGGCAAGGACGTTCGAGGCCTTATCCGCCAGCACCAGTTCAACAAGGTCGAGATGATGGTCTTCAGCCGGCCCGAGGACTCCTTCGGCGAGCTCGAGCACATGACGGCCTCGGCCGAGGAGGTCCTGAAGCGCCTGGGTCTCCATTACCGGGTCGTCCTCCTGTGCACGGCCGACATGGGCTTCGCCAGCGCCAAGACCTACGACCTCGAGGTCTGGATGCCCAGCCGCGACGGCTTCATGGAGATCTCGTCCTGCTCGAACTGCGCCGACTTCCAGGCCCGGCGGTCCAACATCCGCTTCAAGCGCGAGGCCAAGGGCAAACCCGAGTTCGCCCACACCCTCAACGGCTCGGGCCTCGCCGTCGGCCGGACCGTCAGCGCCATCCTGGAGAACTGCCAGCAGGCGGACGGATCGGTCGTCGTGCCCGAGGCCCTGCGGCCCTATATGAACGGCCTGGAGTTGATCTCCGGCGTCTGACGCTGCGCTATTCCCACGCTTGCCAGCCGGGCCCCCGGCACGTAGAATGGGGTCGTGGCGCGGAGGGATGGCCGAGTGGTTGAAGGCGGCGGTCTTGAAAACCGCTTTCCGGTCCTCCGGAACGGGGGTTCGAATCCCTCTCCCTCCGCCATTCGCCCCCGCCTCTTCGCCGGACTGTTGCTCGCGGCCCTGGCGGTCGTCTCCCCGGGTGAGACGCGGGCCCGTCCGGCCGAGGACCCCGTCGCCCTCGTCAGGGCCTACCTCGAGGCCGCGGACGCGCCCCGGCGGGCCGCGGCGGTGGCCCGGATCGTCCGGCACCCCGAATACCGCCCGTCCCGGCTGAGCGGCTGGCTCCATCGCGCCTGGCCCTATCCGGACCTGCGGCCCGGCACGGTCAGCATCGAGGCGCCCCTCGGCGACGGCAGCTCGCGGCGCGTCCACATCCTCGTCCCCGAGGGCTACCGTCCGGATCGGGCCTGGCCGCTGATCTACGCACTCCACCCGTCCGGCGCGAAAGGCCTCGATTGGGCGGGCTCCGTGCGCGGCCTGCTCGGCGCCCGCGCCGGGGAGTTCGTGATCGCCGCGCCCGACGATTACCGGCAGAACTACATCGCCGCGGCGCCGCCGTTCACGCCGGAGCACCCGGCCATCCTCGACGCCATCGCGCGCACGGCCCACGTGGATTCGGACCGCGTGTACGCCTTCGGCTACTCCAAGGGCGGGTTCGGAGCCTGGTTCGTCGCGCTTTACTACGCCGACCGCTTGGCCGGGGCCATTTCGTTCTCCGCCGGATTCGACATGACCGTCGACGACGGCGCGTTCTGGAAGCATGTCGTGCGCAACGTCGCCCACGTGCCCGTTTACAACGCCTGGGGCGAGCGCGACGCGCTCGTCGCCCGGGGCCTCGACGAAAGTCCTGACGGCACGTTCGCCGAGCAGAATCGACGCTTCGCGCGGGCCATTCTCGGCCTGGGACTGCCCGTCACGAACGTGGAGGTGCCGGGCGGCACCCACAGCTCGCTGGCGCCTCCGGCCGGTCCCATGCTCGCCGTGCTCGCCTCGCGGCGCGCCAACGATCCGAAGCGCGTCACGCACGCGTTCCGCCACCTGCACCAGGCGTCGGCCTATTGGCTCGAGGGCCTGACCTGGGTGGGCGAGCGGTGGGCCGAGGAACGCCCCGCCCTTCTGCCGGCGGGCGAATCCGAGTCGGAACGCCGGGTCCTCGCCCGGACGCTGGAGCCGCTGCTCGGCCGTTTGACAGGCAGGATCGCCGGACAGAAGGTCCGCATCGCGCGCCGGCACATCGGGGACGCGGTCGTCTGGTTCGGGGACCGGACGGTCAACTGGGACAAGCCCGTGCGGATCGAGGTGGACGGCGCGGTCGTCTTCGAGGGGCCTCTCGCGCGGGATCCCGGCGTCGCGCTGGCGCGCGCCGTCGCGACCATGGACTTCGACCGGCTGCGCTGGGCCGGGATCCGCATCGACGCGGCGGGACGGGCCGCGCCGGTGTCGGTCGAAGACCTGCCGCAACCCGCGTGGAAACCGGCCGGGACGCCCTGAGCGGGCGCGTCGGGAGCCGCCGGCCCGCGCCGTTTGGCTTTCGCCCCGGACTCGTGCTAGAATAACCCGGTTCCCCGACCGCGGAGAGGTGCTGGAGTGGTCGATCAGGAACGCCTGCTAAGCGTTTGCCCTGGCTCAAACCGGGGCCGCGGGTTCGAATCCCGCCCTCTCCGCCACTGATCTCTCTCATGAACAGCGTCTTTTTCGAGATCCACAGCGGCCTGCCCCGGGAAGGGCCCGGCGACGACGCCTCGACGCTCAGGGCCCTCCGTTCGGTCCGCGGCCTGCCCCCGAAGCCCGACGTCCTCGACGTCGGCTGCGGGCCCGGCGCCCAGACGCTCGTCCTGGCCCGGGGGACCGGCGGCACGGTGACGGCCGTCGACAACCACGTCCCGTTCCTCGACGACCTCAGGGGCCGGGCCGCCGCGGCGGGCCTCGCGGACCGCATCCGGCCGCTCGAGGCGTCGATGTTCGACCTGCCCTTCGCGGACGCCTCGTTCGACCTCGTCTGGTCGGAGGGCGCGATCTACCAGATGGGCTTCGACAACGGGCTCCGGAGCTGGCGGCGGCTCCTCAGGCCGGGCGGCTCCGTCGCCGTCACCGAGATCTCCTGGCTCCGGGCCGACCGGCCGCGGGAGCTGGCCGACTTCTGGCAGGCCGAATACCCCGGGATGCGGTCCGTCGCCGGCAACCTGGCCGCCATCCGCCGCTGCGGCTACGGGACAGCCGGGCACTTCGTCCTGCCCGACAGCTGCTGGTGGGACTCCTATTACGGGCCCATCCTGGCAAAGCTCCCCCGGCTCCGGGACATACACCGCGGCGACGCCGAAGCGCTCGCCGTCCTCGACCTGGAGACCGTCGAGATCGACCTGTTCAGGAGATACTCGTCCCACTACGGCTACGTCTTCTACGTCATGGGACGGACGGACTGACGCGGCCCGCCCCCGTCCCTTGACTTTGGGGGCCCGTTCCCCTAGATTTGAGGACAAATGTTGCCGCTCTCGAGCGTCCCCGCGTCTTCCGCCGCAATCCCCGTCGAGAGCGGGAGGAACTTCCCATGATATCGAAGCTTCGCCGCCCGCGCCTGTCGATCGTCGCCCTGGCCCTGTCCTTCGCCGGCGCATCCTGCGCCGGTCCGTCCGGGACCGACACCTACGACGCCGTCCTCCGGACCTTCGCCGACCCGCCGGCCGCATACCGGAGCGCGCCGCTCTGGGTCTGGAACGACCTGATGACCCGGGAGGAGATCGAGCGCCAGCTCGAGGACTTCAAGGCCCGCGGCATCGGCGGCGCTTTCATCCACCCCCGGCCCGGGCTCATCACGACCTATCTCACCGACGAGTGGTTCTCGCTCTGCGCCCACGCCGTCGAAAAGGGCAAGGCCCTGGGCCTCAAGATCTGGCTCTACGACGAGAACTCCTACCCCTCGGGCTTCGCCGGGGGCCACGTGCCCGCGGCCATGCCCGACGCCGCCCGCGCCGGACTGAGGATGAGGAGGTTCGAGGGGCCGCCCGCGGCCCTCGATCCCGCCCCCCTCGTCGTCCTCCGGCAGACGCTGACCGGCTTCGAGGACGTCACGGGCAAGGTCCCGGCCCCGCGCTCCGACGGCGCCGCCTACTACGCCTTCGACGTCGTCCGGTCCGCGCCGTCGCCCTGGCACGGCGGCTTCACCTACGTCGACCTCATGCGCAAGGACGTCACCGACAAGTTCCTCGACCTGACCCTCAACGGCTACAAGAAGTGGATCGGCCGGGAGTTCGGCCTGACCGTGCCCGGCGTCTTCCAGGACGAGGCCGAGATCTCGCCGGCCGGAGGCCGGGAGGCGGTCAACTACACGCCGGCCCTTTTTCAGAGCTTTCAGACCCGCTGGGGCTACGACCTCCGGCCGAACCTCGTCTCGCTCTTCGAGGAGGCCGGGAGCTGGAAGCGCGTCCGCCACGACTTTTACGCGACGCTCCTCGACCTGTTCGTCGAGAATTGGGCCAAGCCCTACTACGCCTACGCCACCGACAACAACCTGGCCTTCACCGGCCACTACTGGGAGCACGAGTGGCCGACCCCGCGCGTCGTCCCGGACAGCCTGGCCCTGGCGGCCTACGCCCACATGCCCGGGATCGACATCCTGATGAACGAATGGGGCGACGATCCCCACGCCCAGTTCGGCAACGCCCGGGCCGTCCGCGAGATCCGCAGCGCCGCCAACCAGCACGGCCGCGAACGGACCCTGTCGGAGACCTACGGGGCCGGCGGCTGGGACCTGACCTTCGCCGACCAGAAGCGGATCGGGGACTGGGAATCCGCCCTGGGCGTCAACGTCCTCAACCAGCACCGGTCCTACGCCACGGTCAAGGGCGCCCGCAAGCGGGACCACCCGCTCTCGTTCTC
>CAZFBC010000205.1:0-4554 GCA_964517245.1 uncultured Eubacteriales bacterium
CCTTCCAAGGCGATGACCCTCTTGACGAAGTCCTTGGTCAGGTCCTTGGGGTACTTGAAGACGACGATGGCGCCGCGCTCGATCGGCTTGTCGGGCAGGAGCGCGCCCTCGAGCGGCAGGCCGGGGCGGGCATAGGCGAGCTTGTTGACGAGGAGGAAATCGCCGATGAGGAGCGTCGGCTCCATGGAGCCGGTGGGGATCTGGAAGGCCTGGACGACGAAGGTCAGGACGAAGAAGACGAAGACCGCCGTCTCCGCGATGAGCTCGAAATACTCCCGGACGAGGCTCTTGTCCCTCTTTTTCTTGGCCGCGCTGTCCTGGTCCATGTCTCTCCCGGTCCGTCGGCTTTCGTAAGCCGATACTATAAAGGAAAACGGCCCGGACATCAAGAACGTTGCCCGGCCCTCCCCGCGGGGCCGTCTCCTTGACACCCCCGTCCAATCCGGCTTTACTAGTCCCGTGAACGTCACCCTGTTCGGCTACCCCAGGACCGGCAAGACGACGCTCTTCAACCTTCTCGCCGGGGCCCGCGTCGAGGTCCACGCCTACGACGGCGGGAGGCGGGAGCCGAACGCGCGCACGGTGCCCCTCCCCGACCCGCGCCTCGAACGGATCGCGGCGGCCTATCCGGACAAGCGGAAGGTCGCCGCGGCCATGGACCTGGCCGACCTCGTCGGGATCTCCTTCGGCGAGGTCAAGGCCAGCCTCTTCCTCGACCACCTGAGGAAGGCCGACGGCCTCGTCCACGTCGTCCGGGCCTTCGACGGCGGGGACGTCCCCCTCGCCCGCGACCGCCTCGACCCCGCCGCGGACGCCCGGAGCATGGAGGAGGAGCTCGTCCTGGCCGACCTCGTGCTCGCCGACGCGCGCCTCGAGCGCCTCGACAGGGACCTGAGGAAGATGAAGGACCCCGAGGGCGAGAAGGAGCGGGAGCTGCTCCTGAGGCTCCGCCCGCCGCTCGAATCGGGCCACGGCCTGCGCGGCCTGCCGCTCTCGCCGGCCGAGGAGAAGCTCATCCGCAGCTTCGCCTTCCTCAGCCTCAAGCCCCTCCTCCATTTCGTCAACATCGACGAGAGGGACCTCGCCGCCGTCCGCCGTCCCGAGACGCTCTTTGCCGGCCTCGCCGACGGGAGGCAGATCATGGCCTTCTGCGGCCGCATCGAGAGCGACCTCGCCGAGCTCGAGCCCGGCGAGCGCGCGGCTTTCATGGCCGAGTACGGCCTCGAGGCGATGAGCGCCCCGCTCTTCGCCGGCCGGGCGGCCGCCTTCCTCGACCGCGTCACCTTCTTCACCGTCGGCAAGGACGAGGTCCGGGCCTGGACGGTCAGGAAGGGCGCCCCGGCCGTGGAGGCCGCCGCCGCCGTCCACTCCGACATCGCCCGGGGCTTCATCCGGGCCGAGGTCGTCTCCGCCGAGGACCTCCTCAGGCTCGGGACCCTCCAGCACGCCAAGGAGGCGGGGGCCATCCGGCTCGAGGGCCGGGACTACCCCGTCCGGGACGGCGACGTCGTCTACTTCCGGTTCGCCCCATGAGCGCCGCCTTCCGGACGACCGCGCAGGACCCGGGCTCGGCGGCCCGGGCCGGCCTCCTCGAGACGCCGCACGGCACGGTCGAGACGCCGGCCTTCATGCCGGTGGCCAGCCAGGGGACGGTCAAAGGGCTGACCCACGCCCAGGTCGAGGCCCTCGGCGCGGACATCATCCTCCTCAACTCCTACCACCTCTTCCTCCGGCCCGGGGTCGAGGACATCGAGGCCCTGGGCGGGCTCCACCGTTTCATCTCCTGGCCCGGGCCGATCCTGACCGACAGCGGCGGCTTCCAGATCTACAGCCTGTCCTCCCTCGTGCGCGTCGGCGACGAGGGGGTGCGGTTCGCCTCCCATCTCGACGGCACGAAGATCCTCCTCCGGCCCGAGGACGCGGTCGACCTCCAGCTGCGCATGGGCTCCGACGTCCTGATGTGCCTCGACCACTTCCCGGCCTACCCCTGCTCCGAGGACACGATGAGGGAGTCCGTCCGGTTGACGAGCCTCTGGGCCCGCCGCTCCAAGGCCCGCTTCGCCGGGCACACGACGCGCCAGCAGCTCTGGGGCATCTGCCAGGGCGGCGTTCACCCCGAGCTCCGGAAGCGGTCGATCGGCGAGGTCGTGGAGCAGGACTTCTCCGGCTACGCCTACGGCGGGCTGGGCATCGGCGAGCCGAAGACCCGGCTCTTCGAGACGCTCGAGCTCGGCCACACCCTGCTCCCGGCCGACCGGCCCCGCTACCTCATGGGCATGGGCTACGTCGAGGACGTCGTCGAGGCCGTCGCCCGCGGCGTGGACTTCTTCGACTGCGTCCTGCCGACCCGCAACGCCAGGAACGGCACCCTGTTCACGAGCCGGGGGCGGCTGGCCATCAAGAACCGCCGGTACGCCCGGGACGAACGGCCCCTCGACGAGGCCTGCTCCTGCCCGACCTGCCGGCGCTTCAGCCGGGCCTACCTCCGCCACCTCTACGAGCGGGACGAGATCACGGCCGCGGTCCTCAACACCGTCCACAACCTTCATTTCTATCTTGACATCTTCCGCAAAATACGCCATTCTATTTCATCTCACTCCTTCGATACCCTGAAAAAGGGTGTGATTGCGAACGCCTCACAAAAGGAAGAAACGACATGATCTTCGGAGCATCCGCGGCCATGGCCAATCAGACCGGAGGGGCACAGGCCGGCAGCCCCAACATGCTGGGCGCCCTCCTGCCCTTCGTCTTCGTCTTCGTCATCTTCTACCTCCTCATCATCATGCCCCAGAGGAAGAAGCAGAAAAAGCACATGGAGCTCGTCGAGAACCTGAAGCCCGGGGACCGGGTCATCACGACCGCCGGGATCTTCGGCACGGTCATGGGCGTCCAGAAGGACCTCATCGAGCTCAAGATCGCCTCCAACACCACCATCAAGATCACCAAGAGCGCCGTCGGCGTCATCCGGGGCGCCACCGACAGGCTCGAAGGCGAATGAAGCCCGGCCCGGAGGGGCGCCCGCCCCTCCCCCGCCGTCAACCCCCCGCGAGAGTGAAGGTCCCATGAAAAAGAATCTTCAATGGAAGGTCGTCCTGGTGCTGGCCGTCGTCGGCCTGGCGATCTTCCTGGCCTATCCCTTCGACGACGCCAAGATCCGGCGCGGCCTCGACCTCAAGGGCGGCATCCATCTCGTCCTCCAGGTCGTCACCGACGACTCCATCAACATGGAGACGGACCAGGAGGTCGCCCGGCTCGAGGAGCTCCTGAAGAAGAACTCCATCACCTATCAGAAGGTCACCAAGGAAGGCCTCGGCCGGCTCGCCGTGCAGGGCGTCCTGGCCGACCAGGAAGGCAAGACGCGCGACCTGTTCGACGAGTACACCCGGGACTGGGACTACGGCTTCCGCGGCGACCGGGCCAACCTGGCCCTCAAGCCGCTCGTCGTCCAGTTCCTCCGCGACCAGGCCGTCGAACAGGCCAAGCAGACGATCGACAACCGGATCAACACCTACGGCGTCGCCGAGCCCCTCATCCAGAGGCAGGGCACCGACCGGATCGTCGTCGAGCTGCCCGGCGTCGACGACCCGGACCGGGTCAAGGAGCTCATCAAGGTCACGGCCGTCCTGGAGTGGAAGCTGGTCAAGGCCGGCCCGGCCGCCGACGAGGCCACGCTTCTCCAACCCTACGGAGGCACGGTCCCCGACGACGCCGAGGTCATCAAGGGCGATCCCAAGAGGGGCCAGGGCGGGTTTTACCTCGTCGACAAGGTCGCCACGGTCACGGGCAAGGACCTGAGGACCATCCGCCAGACCCAGGACGAGTGGAACAACCCGGCCGTCTCCTTCACCCTCAACGCCGACGGCGGGGCCCGGTTCGAGCAGGTCACCGGCGCGAACATCGGCAAGCAGATCGCCATCATCCTCGACAAGAAGGTCCAGTCGGCGCCGGTCGTCGAGGACCGCATCATGCGCTCCCAGGGCGGCGTCATCCGCGGCCGGTTCACGCCCGAGGAGGCCGAGGACCTGGTCGTCGTCCTCAAGGCCGGCGCCCTGCCGGCCGGCATCAAGTACCTCGAGGAGCGGACGATCGGCCCGGCCCTCGGGGCCGACTCCATCCGCCAGGGGTTCCTCGCCGGCCTGGTCGCCATCGGCGCCGTCATGGCCTTCATGATCGTCTTCTACAAGGTGTCGGGCCTCTTCGCCATCATCGCCCTGCTCCTCAACGTGCTCATCCTGGCCGGGGCCCTGGCCTACTTCAAGGCCGCGCTGACGCTGCCCGGCATCGCCGGCATCATCCTGGCCATCGGCATGTCCGTCGACGCCAACGTCCTCATCTTCGAGAGGATCAAGGAGGAGGCGGCCCTGGGCAAGGGCATCCTGAGCTCCATCGCCCAGGGGTTCTCCCGGGCCTTCACGGCCATCTTCGACTCCAACCTGACGACCATCATCTCGGCCATCTTCCTCTTCCAGTTCGGCACGGGGCCCATCCGGGGATACGCCGTGACCCTGACGATCAGCCTGGTCGCCAACCTGTTCACGGCCGTCTTCATCTCAC
>CAZFBC010000206.1:0-4461 GCA_964517245.1 uncultured Eubacteriales bacterium
CCGGGTGAACGAGATCGTCTCCGTCGAGAAGCTGATAGCCGAACTTCGGGCGGAGATCGAAGCGTACTGAATCTTCCCCGTGACTCAGGAAATCGTTGGAGCCGGCGAGAGGGATCGAACCTCCGACCTTTTGGATCATCGGGTGGTCAAGATCGTCTTGAATTCATCATCCATGGCCCTTACTTTTGCCCGAGCGCCCCACTTCTCATAGCCTTCACGCGCAGCCCGAAGCCATGTTGCGGCTTCGCCTTCCCGGCCTCGTTCGAGCTCAAAGCGACCCGCCAGCTCACTGCTCAGAGCCGCGTTGAGAAGGAATCCTGCGTTCCGGGCGCTCGCGGCCGCGTCCTGGTACAGGCCTCGCGCGGCGGAGTCTTCGCCATTGACGCGGGCCAACTCCGCTTCCATGAGAAGTTGCTTGTGGGCGAAGTTTTCGGCACAGCAGCTCGCCCATTTCTTCATGAGCTTCATTTTCGTTCTGATATCTCGGCCGCGCCGGCGTTTCTCCCCTCTCCCGGCGCGGGCCATCCGCCGCACAGCCGTGAGAAAGGCGTAAAAACAATGTTCGGCTAGAACGAACTGTCCCTGTGTGGGGCCGATCCTCCTTTCGGATTCCTCCAGATATTCGAAGGCTTTCTCGTAAAACCCCATGACGAACAGGGATTTGAGCTTAAAAGCGAAGTAGAAGCCGATCGGTATCGGGTCGTCGATCTCGATGAGATATTTGAGGAATCTATCTTCGTCGAATCCCTCATCATCAAAAGTCGAGCCATTCTTCGTCGAACCCGACAGCTGCCGAAGCATTTGGCGCAACGCGGCGATCTCGGTGATGGTGTGAGGATTGTTGAGCCGGAGGAGAAAATCCTCATATTTCTCCAAGAACCGGAACGTTTCATCGACCGAGCTCGAATACATGCACTGCTGCGTGATCGCGATATTGAGGTTAAACCCTGCAAAGAGCAAGTCGCCTGCTCTCATGCTGTCCCGATGACCTTCAAGCAGCAGATCCGTGGCCTCTCTGAGCGGACGCGTCCACGGGAAGACAAAACCGGCCAGTATGAATAGGCCGCTTCCCGAAGCTGCAGGATCGTCATGCCTGCGCAAAAATTGAAGCGCCAGCTCGCCTATGCGGGAGCCGGCTTCCATACGGCCAAGGCCAGCCTGCATGATATGCGCATAGATAGCCAAGGCGAAGGAGCCATTGGGATCATTGGTTGAGGTGGCCAAAAGCTGCACCATCTTGGCCACGTAGAACGCCAGAAGATTCTGCTGGTACGTCATGAAAGCAGGAGGTGTGGCGCTCAACAAAAGCGTAAACAGAACTTGTCTCTCCGGATCCTTCTGATCACGCGGAGCTATGAGGTCGTTTACGGTCTTTCCTTTTAAAGCGCGCTTCGCCCTCTCCAGCTCTAAACCGACAGCCAACTTCCCCGGTCGGGCCGGATAGCGAGCGCCCAGGACCGACAGGGCCTCCCGGACTGCCGCCAGGGCCTGATGCAGCCGTCCGACTTGGTTCAAGGCTTCGATCTTGGCGACATAGGCCTCGACCTTTTCCACGCACGTTCGGGCCCGCTCGACGTATAAGAGCCAATGTCTCTCCGCCTGCTCCAGGTCGTTGCCGAGGTACTCCACCTCCACAGACGCCTTGCTGAGCGCGGAGATCCGGGCGTAGTCCGTCGACCACGAATCGGGGGGAAGCAAGGCCAGGGCCGAACGAAAGTATTTTCCCGCAGCTTCGAAGGCTCCTTCTTTCTTTGACCTATACCCGGCCAGCTCGTTGTACCGGATGACCTTGTCCCGTTCTTCGGGCTGTAAATAAAGGGCTGTGACGGAATTGTACTGGTCGACGATGTCGAAGACATGCTCCTCCAGCTCTCGCGCATAGACGGCTTCCATGGAGCGCGCCATCCTCAGGTGCAGGTTGGCCCGAGCCCGCCCGTCCAGGTCTCCATAGACGATTTCCCTCAGTCGATCGTGGCTCGGGCGGAAGAGAAGCCCCGGTCCCGGCACCTCCTGGGCCATCCGCCGCTCAACGAGCTGCGATAGGGCGCCATGAAAAGCCTCTAATTCGAGTTCGGACCCACGGACCAGGACGTCCGCTGCAGTTGGCCGTCCGCAGACCGCCAGGACTTCCAGCAGAGCGCGCTGGTCATCGTCCAGCATCGCCGTCCGGCGCCGAAAGACCTCCGCCACGGTAGACGGGATGTCGATTTCGCTGACGGCTTTATGGATCTCCCAGGAATCTCCGGCGAGCCGGACCGCTCCCCGTTCGATCAGGGCCCGCATCAACTCCTCGACATAAAAGGGATTGCCGCCGGTTTCGCGAGCGACCCGATCGACGAACGCCTCAGGAGGTTCGCCGGCGCCCAACATCGAGCCGAGCATCTCCCCCACAGCGCCTGCTCCTAACGGATCGATCTTCATCTCCTCGAGACGCCCCCCGGCTCGGAGCGTATCCCGGATCATCTCCACAGGATGTCCCGATACCTCCTCCTCCCTGTAGGCGCCGAGAAGCGCGATCGGGACGGCCTCGCCCTTGCGCTCGCCGATGGCGATGCGGCGGATGAGCTCGGCGAGCAGCTCGGCAAGACCGGAGAGGGCCCACTGCAGGTCGTCGATGAGAAGGACGAACGGTACGAGATCGGCGACCCTCATCAGGAAGTTCGCAACGGTCTCTTGGAGCCGGACGCGCTCTCGAGTGATCTGTTCGAGAGGTGGGGATGGTTCGAATCCGTAGATCTTTCCGAGACTCGGACATATCTTCACTAACTCCGGACCGTGCTCACGGACGAGCTCCGTGCCGCCGAGCTTTTCGGCCCGCCGCGCCAGGAGCTCCAGAGTCGCTGCCAACGGGTGGAACTCGGAGTAACTCCCCTCGAAGCAGCGCCCCTGGCAAAATAGGATCTGTGAGAGCTGGGCATAGTGGCGCACTTCCTGCATCAAACGGGATTTTCCGCTCCCGCTCTCTCCTCTGACCATCAGCATGGGCGGAAATCCGGGAGAACCCCGAGTCCGGCGGGTTATAAAATCACAGATGCGGTCGTGCTCGGATCTTCGCCCAACGAAGCGGCTGGAAAAAATGTAACTCTCTTTGGTCTCGGACGTCTCCACTTCGTACGAGAGGCCCCCCAAGCGGTTGACGTCTTCGACGACCGCGTTGGCCGTTGGATAGCGATCGGCCGGATGCTTCGCGCACAAGCGCTCGATGACCGATCGGACCCAGGAGGGAATTTCCTTCCATCCAGGTTCGTCGAAAACGAGTTGATGGGACCGATGCATCCGCAGGAGGTCGGAAATTGTCCGGGAACGGAAGGGCAGCTGTCGGCAGAACAGCTGGTAGGCCATAATGCCGAGCGAGTAGAGGTCGGAACGATGGTCGACGAGGGCTTCGGGATCGCCGAGCTCGGGCGCCATGTAGTCCGGGGTGCCGCCTCTCCACTCTCTTGGCCCAACGGTTTTAACGGCCGCGAGCCCGAAGTCGAGGACCTTCACCCGGTCCTCGCCATCGACCAGGACATTGCTGGGCTTGACATCGTAATGGATGAGCTTGCGGCTGTGGACGTAGGAGAGGGCCCGGCAGACCTGGACAAGAAGCGCGACGATCCGCTGCCAGCTCGCGCCTTCGGTCGCCGCGAAGATGTTGCGGCCGGCGACGAACTCCATCGTGAAGAAATAGTCCTCGCTCCCGGGCAGCGCCTCGAAGTCGTAGGCCGCCGCGACATGGGGATGCTTGAGAGAGGTCAAAACGCGGAACTCCGCTTTGAACCGGCCGATGAGCTCGGGCTCGGTCAGTTCGCGGCGGATTCTCTTGAGAGCGATTGGCCGGGCCGGATTCAAGGGATCGGACACCCGGTACACCACGCCCATGCCGCCCTCTCCCAATTCGCCTATGATCTCATATCGATTGGCAACGATGGAACCCGGCGTGAATTCCTCCCTTGTTATTTCGATCGTCTTCGTGAAGGCGGGTTGAGGTTCGAGGGGCGCAGTCAGTTGAGTTCCGCAGTCACCGCAGAATCTTTTTGTTTCAGGATTTTCAGAATGGCAGGCCGGGCACTCGTTGGCCAAGCGATCTCCCCTACTCTAGCTTGGCCTCAGACTAACAGAGGAATGAGCGGGAAGTCAATGGGATCTGGGGCGCAAAACCGGTCGAGCTCAGGTCGTGCTCACCTGTGCGGCGCCGCCCCGAATGGACGGTCAGTTTTCCTTTAGCCCGGCCAGCCGCTTCCTGGCATCCTCGACTTCAGGCAGCCCGGGGTCGGCGTCCTTCCAGAGCTCGAGGAATTTGTCGTATTGCCCAAGAGCCTTGTCCTTGAGGCCCTTTTCCTCATAGAGCTTGGCCAACCTGTAGTGAAGCTCGGGATGGACCAGGAACTGCGCCGGGCTCTTCGGGTCGAACGCGATCAGCCTCTCATACTCGGCGATCGCCCGTTCGACATCTCCCTTCTGCCGATAAGCCCGGGC
>CAZFBC010000207.1:0-4435 GCA_964517245.1 uncultured Eubacteriales bacterium
CGGCGAGATCACCCTGCGCGGCAACGTCCTGCCCGTCGGCGGGGTCAAGGAGAAGGTCCTGGCCGCCCAGCGGGCCGGGGTCCGGAAGATGATCATGCCGGCCGTGAACAAGAAGGACCTCCACGACATCCCCCGGAAGGTCATCCGCGACATGGAGTTCATCTACGTCGAGGACGTCAAGCAGGTCTTCGCCAACGCCATGGTCCGGCCTTTCGCCGCGAAGAAACGGACGTGAGGATCAAGCATCTCGGCGAGCGGCGCGTCATCTCGCGCATCCGCCGCGCCTTCGGCGGCCGCCGGGCCGGCGTCCGCATCGGCATCGGCGACGACGCGGCCTTGGTCCGGACGCCCGGATCGCTGCTCCTGACGACCGACGTCCTCGTCGAGGACGAGGACTTCCGCCTGGACGACCATCCGCCGCGCCTCCTCGGCCGCAAGGCCCTCAACGTCAACCTCAGCGACATCGCCGCCATGGGCGGACGGCCCCTCTACGCGCTCGTCGGATTGGCCATGCCGGGGGGGACCGAGGAGAGCTGGCTCCGGCTGTTCATGGCCGGGTTCCGCGAGGCCGCCCGCAAGGCCGGGGTGGCCCTGGTCGGTGGCGACCTGTCCCAGTCCGGGAAGGTCATGATCTCGGTCACGGTCGCGGGCGCCGCCAAGGACCCGGTGACGCGAAGCGGGGCCCGGCCGGGCGACGCCCTGTTCGTCTCGGGCACGCTCGGCGACGCCGCCGGCGGCCTGCGGCTCGTCGAGAAGGGCGGGATCCGCGGCGTGGTCCGGGAGGTCCGGCCCCTGGTCGCGGCCTTCCTCGACCCGACCCCGCGCCTGGAGCTCGGCGCCCTGCTGGGCCGGCGCAAACTGGCCTCGGCCATGATCGACGTTTCGGACGGGCTGAGCGTCGACCTGGCCCACATCTGCCGGGAGAGCCGGGTCGGGGCCGAGGTCGAGGCGTCCCGGATCCCCGTCTCGGCGGCGCTCCGGCATTTCGCCCGGGTCCCGCTGCTGCTGGCCGTCGACGGGGGAGAGGACTTCGAGCTCCTGTTCACGGTCCGGCCGGCCAACGTCGCGGCGGTCGAGAGGCTCGCCGCGAGATACCGGCTGACCCGGATCGGCCGCGTCACCGCCGGCCGGGCGGTCCGCCTCGTCGGCCCCGGCAAAAGGAAAAGGCCCCTTCGCCCGGGGGGGTTCGAGCACTTCAGCGGGTGAGCCGGCGGCCCGGCGCGGGTCAGTCGGCGGGATAATCGCCGGAGAAGACGAGCTCGGCCGGCCCGATCTGGCGGACCCGGCCGCCCTCCGGCCATTCCACCCTCAGGCTGCCCCCGGCCGTGCGGACCGTGACCGCGCGGTCGACGAGCCCCTTGAGCATGGCGGCGACGGCCGCGGCGGCCGAACCGGTCCCCGAGGCCCGCGTCTCGCCGACGCCCCTCTCCCAGAACCGGACCTCGATCTCCCCCCGGTCGCCGACGCGGACGAACTCGACGTTGGTCCGGTTGGGGAAGAACGGGTGGGCCTCGATCTCGCGGCCGATCCGGCGCCATTCGTCGCGGGGCGGCAGGTCGTCGAAGAACAGGCTGCAGTGGGGGTTGCCCATCGAGACGCAGGTGACGCGGCGGGCGTCGGTCCCGACGGGCAGGAGGATGTCGACGACCCGGTCGCGGGGCCGGCCGTCGTCGAAGGGGATGTCCTCGGAGGCCAGGGCCGGGACGCCCAGGTCGATCGCGACCTCGAAGAGGCGGCCCCGGGACGAGACGATCTCGCTCCCGCGCTCGCCGGCCGCGGTCCGGAACAGGACCTCGGACGGGGCGTTCGGACCGGCCGAGGCCAGGAAGGCCGCGGCGCAGCGCAGGCCGTTGCCCGAGATCTCGGCCTCGCTGCCGTCGGCGTTGAAGATCCGGAAGCCGGCCCGGGCGGGCCGGCCCTCCTCCGGGTCGAGGAAGATGAGCCCGTCGGCGCCGACCCCCGTGTGGCGGTCGCACATCCGGCGGGCCAGCCCCGCGGCCGCCGCGAGATCCGCCGGCCCCGCCGGGCTCACGACGAGGAAGTCGTTGCCGAGCCCGTGGAGCTTGGCGAACCGCATCAGCGGACTTTGACGGTGGCGATGAAGTCCTGCGACCGACCCTCCGCCTCCCGGCGGACGAGGAGGATGATCTCGTCGCCGCTCTCCGTCTTCTTGAGGATGGCCTCGAAGTCGCGGACCGTGGTCACCTTCTTGCGGTTGACCTCGAGGATGATCATGCCGGCGGCGAGGTTCTCGCGGGCGGCCTCGCTGCCCCGGCGGACCTCGGTGATGAGCAGGCCCTCGGTCGTCCTCAGCCCGTAGCGGCGGGCGTTGGCGGGCGACAGGGCGACGACGGAGACGCCGATGTCCTTGTCGGCGCTGGCGACCTGGCCCTTCTCCTGCTCGGGCTCGAGCTCGTCGACGACGGCCGCGACCTTGGTCTCCTTGCCGTCGCGCATGACGGTCAGGTCGACCTTGGTGCCGGGCAGGATGTCGGCGATCTTGAAGCGCAGGTCCTCGCCGTTCCTGACCGGCGCGCCGTTGACCTCGACGATGACGTCGTACTGCCTCATCTTGGCCAGCTCGGCCGGCGAGTCGGGCTCGACCGAGATGACGACGGCCCCGGCCTTGGACTTGAGGTCCCACTGCTTGACCATGCCGTCGGTCAGGTCGCGGATCTGGACGCCGAGGCGGCCGCGGACGACCCGCCCCTTCTCCTTGAGCTGGACGACGACCTTCTTGGCGATGTCGGAGGGGATGGCGAAGCCGATGCCGATGTTGCCAGCGAAGCCCGCGGTCAGGATGGTGGAATTGATGCCGACGACCTCGCCCTTGGTGTTGATGAGCGGGCCGCCGCTGTTGCCGCGGTTGATGGCCGCGTCGGTCTGGATGAAGTCCTGGTAGCTCTGGGTGTCGATGGACCGGCCCTTGTAGCTGACGATGCCGGCCGTGACGGTGTGCTCCATGCCCAGGGGGTTGCCGATGGCCAGGACCCACTCGCCGACCCTGACCCGGGCCGAGTCGCCGAGCTCGGCGAAGGGCAGGCCCTTGGCCTCGACCTTGAGCAGGGCCAGGTCCGTGCCCGGGTCCGTGCCGACGATCCTGGCCTCGTATTCCTTGCCGGCCAGGGTGGTGATCGAGACCCGGGTCGTCTTGTCCTTCTCGACGAGATGGTTGTTGGTCAGGATGTAGCCGTCGGCCGAGATGAAGAAGCCCGTGCCGCCGACCTGGACGGTGTCGGACTCCGGCTCCCTCTGCCGGGGCTGGTTGAAGAAGCGGAAGAACTCGTCCCCGAACGGGAAGTCGTCCCCGAAGCCGCCGCCGCGGGACTGCTCGCGCCGGTCGGCCTCGATGCGGACGACGGCCGGGCCGATCTTCTCGGCGATGGTGACGAAGTCCAGGGTCGCCTTCTCCTGGGGGAGGGGATCGGCGAAGAGGTTGGCGGAGGGGGCCGGGTCCGCGGCCGCCGCCTTGGCGAAGACGTCCGGCGGAGGGGTCGTCTTCCCGCCGGGGTCGTGGAGGAACAGGGCGCCCGCGACGAGCAGGCCGAGGGTGAAGGCCGACACGGCGACCCAGGCGTATTTCTTCATGGCTTACCTCCGTTGGGTGAGATTCAAAAATAGCATATCAGGCCCCAAAATTCAATTTTCCGAAGGCTATAAAACCCCTCCGGAGGGGGAATCGTTGCGTCCCGGAACGGGGGCTCGGGATCGGGGAGCTGAATCCTTTCCCGGGAAATGGCGTCGTGCCCCCGATTTTGCTATCATGGGCGGGCCATGCCCCCCGCGCGAAAAAGAGGCCTCCTCGTCGTCCTCGAAGGGATCGACGGGTCGGGCAAGACCACCCAGGCCCGCCGCCTCCTCCGCCGCCTGCGCCGCCGCGGCCGCGAGGCCGCCTTTTTCCGCGAGCCGACCCGCGGCAAATGGGGCCGCGAGATCAAGCGGCTGGCCGCCCGGGCCGGCTCGGCGACCCCCGAGCGGGAGCTCGAGCTCTTCGTCAAGGACCGGCGTGAGAACGTCGCCAGGAACCTCGTCCCGGCCCTCCGGGCCGGCAAGGTCGTCGTCCTCGACCGCTACTATTTCTCGACCATCGCCTACCAGGGCGCCAAGGGCCTCGACACCGGGAGGATCCGGCGGATGAACGAGGCCTTCGCCGTGCGGCCCGACCTCGTCCTCATCCTCGACGTCGATGCCGAGGCAGGCCTGCGCCGGATACGCGGCCGCCGGACCCGCGACGAGCTCTTCGAGCGCGCGGACTACCTGGTCGAGGTCGCCCGCATCTTCCGGAGCTTCCGCGGCCCCCGGTTCGTCCTCCTCGACGGCCGCGGCGACCCCCGCGCCGTCGCCCGGGCCATCTGGAGTTTCGTCGAACCCCTCCTCTGATTTTTGTCTTTGCGGGGCCGATTTGCTATGATGGACGCCGGCCGCCATGAAGATC
>CAZFBC010000208.1:0-4401 GCA_964517245.1 uncultured Eubacteriales bacterium
GGATCAGCCGCTACTCCCCGCTGCTGTGGCTCACGCAGGGATTTGCCGTACTCGATGACCCCTCGATGCCCATTGTCGGCGAGGGGGACACCGAGCCGAACGACACCTACGTGGATCAGCTTGTGGCCAGCGCGAAGGCCGCGATCGATGAGCTGGCCCGGCGCGGGGTCGGCGATCCCGAGCGAGTCGCGGTCGGCGGACATTCGTACGGCGCCTTCATGACCGCCAACCTGCTGGCTCATTCTGACCTGTTCCGGGCCGGCATTGCCCGCAGCGGCGCCTACAACCGGACCCTGACCCCGTTCGGCTTCCAGAGCGAGCGGCGGACCCTCTGGGAGGCGACCGACACCTACATCAAGATGTCGCCGTTCATGCACGCGCACAAGATCAACGAGCCCGTCCTGCTCATCCACGGCATGGCCGACAACAACTCCGGCACCTTCCCCATCCAGTCCGAGCGCCTGTTCGCCGCCCTCAAGGGCTTCGGGGGCACGTCGCGCTTCGTCTATCTGCCCCACGAGAGCCACGGCTACGCGGCCCGCGAATCGGTCCTCCACGTCCTGGCCGAGATGTTCGAGTGGTTCGACATCCACGTCAAGAACAGGACATGAAGCGGAGGGCGCGGAGGGATTTCCACAAACTTTGTGCATATCCCTGTGGAAAAACACGGGGCGTGATATTCTAAAGACTTGTCAGGCGCGGACTTTTGATAAATTGCACAGCGAATGTGCAACGCGCCGGGCGGACGGGAAGGAGAGACGGATGAACACGAGGCGGCGCCCGCTCACGATCGTCGTCCTGGCCCTGGCGCTCGCCTCGGCCTGCGGCGGCAAGGCCCCCGCGACGTCCGACGGGCCCCTGGCCATCCTGGTCACGAACGACGACGGCATCGACGCGCCGGGCATCGCGGCCCTGGCCGCGGCCCTGCGTTCCCTGGGGACGGTGACCGTCGCCGCGCCCGCGTCGGACCGCACCGGCGCGAGCCACGGCGTCACCTCCGACCGGCCCATCGCCGTCCGGCGGACGGAGCGGCAGGGGCAGACCTGGTACGCCGTCGACGCCCTGCCGGCGACCTGCGTCCGCCTAGCCGTCGAGAAGCTCCTCCCGGGCAGGCCCGATCTCGTCGTCAGCGGCATCAACAAGGGGGAGAACCTGGGCACGGTCACCTTCTACTCGGCCACGGTCGGGGCCGCCCGCGAGGCGGCCTTCCTCGGCATCCCGGCGATCGCCGTCAACCTCGTCTCCGGCGACGGCGCGGACTTCGCCGAGGCCGCGGCCGTGCTGGTCGGGATCGTCGAGGCCCTCGGCAGGGACGGGATGGCCCCGGCCACGCTGCTCAACGTCAACATCCCCGCCCTGCCCCGGGAGAGCCTCCGGGGGGTCCGGGTCACGAGGCAGGACACCCGGGCGCCCGTCGACCTCTTCGAGAGGTCCGACCGGCCGGACGGCGCGGTCGTCTTCGAGCCCGGCTGGATCCACCTCGGGCCGGACGGCGAGGGGACGGACATCTGGGCCGTCCGCAAGGGCTACGTCTCGGTGTCCGTCTTCGGCTTCGACCAGTCGGCCGCCGCGCCGCCCGCCGCCCGGCTGGCCCTCGAGCGCCGCCTCGCCTCGCTCCGTTGACCGGGCGGGACCGGCGCCCCGCATCGGGTTGCCTGTCAAACGGTTAGAGGTTGACTTCGGGCGGCGGCGCGCGTAGCATCATAAGGTAAAGGGGTAAGGGCATGGCCAAGTGCCCGAATTGCTCGGGGGAGAATTCGGAAACGCAGCGCTTCTGCGGGGAGTGTGGGACTCCGCTGCCCGCGGATTCGCTCCCCTCCGGCGAACGCGGCCTCTTCCCCGGGGCCGGCCCCGACGCGGGCGCCGGCCGGACGCTGAGCTACGACGAATCCTTCCAGGAGCGCCGGGCCGACCCGTCCGGGCTCCATTCCGGAACCGTCTTCGCCGGCCGCTACCTGGTCATCGAAGAGCTCGGCGCGGGCGGCATGGGCCGCGTCTTCCGCGTCCTCGACAGCAAGCTCGACGAGGAGATCGCCCTCAAGCTCATCCGGTCCGACGTCGCCGCCGACCGCCGGATCCTCGAGCGCTTCTCGTCCGAGCTCAAGCTGGCCCGGCGCGTCGTCCACAGGAACGTCGCCCGCATGTTCGACCTCTACGAGGAGGCCCACGAGCCCTTCATCACCATGGAATACGTCCGGGGCGAGAACCTCAAGCGCCTCATCCGCAAGGTCGGCCGCCTGGACCAGAGCCAGGCCGTGCCCATCGCCCGCCAGATCTGCGAGGGTCTCGCCGAGGCCCACCGCCTGGGCATCGTCCACCGGGACCTCAAGCCGCAGAACGTCATGATCGACGAGGACGGCCAGGCCAAGATCATGGATTTCGGGCTGGCCAGCCTGCTCACCCCGGAGGGAGGCGGCGAGGCGCCCTCCGGCGGAGGCACGCCCGCCTACGCCGCGCCCGAGCAGATCCTGGGCGAGCCCGCGGACGGGCGGACGGACCTCTACGCCCTGGGCGTCGTGATGTACGAGATGCTGACCGGTCGGACGCCCTTCAAGGCGGCGACCGTCGAGGGGATCGTCGAGAGCCAGCTCCACGAGGCGCCCCGGGACCCGCGCGAGCTCGATCCCGAGGTCTCCGCGGAGCTGAGCCGGGTGGTCATGAAGTGCCTGGAGAAGGACCCCGGGCTGAGATACCAGAGCGCGACGGAGCTCCGGGAGGACCTCGACCGCCTGGCGGACGGCCCAGGGACTAGGGCCTCCCGGCGCCGGCGGGCTCGCCGGACCGCGGCGGGGGCCGGCGCGCTGGCCGTCGCCGCCGCGGCCGTCTTCTTCATCGTCCGGCCGCCCGAAAGCTGGAAACGGTCGCTCGCCGTCCTGCCCGTCGAGGACGCCGGCCTGGGCCCGGAGCCGGTCAACCCGACCTTCCTGGCGGGCCTGCAGAGGGAGATCGGGGACCGGCTCTCCGGCATCCCGAGCCTGCGGGTCCTCCCCCCCTTCTCGGTGAACTCGTTCGACTTCGGCGGGAAGAGCACTCCCCAGATCGGCAAGACGCTCGGCGTCCGGCACCTGCTCAAAGTGACGCTCGACATCGACGGAGACACGGTCAACGCCAAGTTCTACCTCTTCGACGCCAGGAAGAACGTCAATCCCACGCCGTGGACCTTCAGCAAGGCCCTCTCCAGCTATCGCGACCTTCAGGACGAGATCGCGATCACGACGGCGAAGGCCCTCGGCGTCGAGCTCGCCCCTGAACGGCTGACGAAGTTCAGCAAGCGGGGGACGGACAACATCCAGGCCTACCGATTGTTCCTCGAAGGCATGACGCTCCTCGAGGAAGGGACCGGCGGGGAGGACGTCCCGAAGGCCATCGAGCTGCTCAGCCGGGCGGTCGAGATCGATCCGGACTACGCCCTGGGCCACTGGGGCCTCGGCTACGCCTACGAGAACTTCTATTTCTCCTGGGACGAAACCAAGGACCCGGCCTCCCTGGAAAGCATGTACGAACATCTCAACCGGGCGTCCCAGCTCGACCCGTCGTTCGCCGAGACGAACCTGGGGCTCGGCTGGTACCATTTCAACAAGGGCGACAACGCCAGGGCCTTCGACTCCTTCAGGAAGGCCCTGGCTCTGGAACCTGACGGCTACATCGTCAACCGCGACGCCGGGGCGTTCCTGCGGAGCATCGGCCTCCACGAGCCGGCCATCCGGTACCTGTCCCGGGCGGCGAAGCTCTCGCCCCGCCATCCCCAGCCCCTGACCCAGATCGCCCAGTGCTGGTTTTTCCTCGGCCGGTGCGAGAAGGCCCTCCGCTACACCCGGAAGGCGCTGACGCTCCGGGAGAACGACCCGGACAGCTGCTTCCTCCACGCGCTCCTTCTCGTCGTGACCGGCCGGTACGACGAGGCGGACAGCCACATCACGGCCGTGGGGAGATTCGAGCTCAATGAGCGGAGGCTCCGCTTTCTCCGGGAGTTCACGGCGGCCGCGCGGGGAGGCCGGGGGACGCTCCAGGTCCTGGCCAACGAGCAGCCGATGACCTCGCCCCAAAGCACGTATGTCCTTCTCTCGTTCGGCCTGAAGGACGAAGCCCTGGCCGGGATCGAGGCCGGGATCGCGCGCGGCTTCACGGGCGGCATGTACTACTATTCCTATCCGTCCCTCGTCAAGAACCCCCGGTACAGGGACCTCCGCGGCGACCCCCGTTTCCGGGAGATCCTGAAGCGACAAAAAGAGCTCTACGACAGGCAGCTCGAAGCGTTCGAGAAACTTTAAAAGCAGGAGGGATCCCATGGAGAACACAAAGATCGCCCGGCCCTGGTGGATGGCGCTCGCGCTCCTCGCGGCGACCGTCTTCATCGCCGCCGCGGCCGTGATGCTGCTGTCCGTGCGACAGGCGACGGCG
>CAZFBC010000209.1:0-4400 GCA_964517245.1 uncultured Eubacteriales bacterium
GGGCCGTCCGTCCCCGGCCGGCCGTCCCCGGCGGGAGTGAGGCCGGCTCCCCGCCCGAGGCGACCGGGCGGGGACGAAAATCACCCTCCCAATCCCCGGCAGGAGCGATGGCCGGGGCCCGGCCCCCCGCCTATGATGGACGTCCGCGGAAGAGAGCCCGGTGCCGCGGGGAAAGAGTGCTACACCCATGGACACGGACAAGACCAGACCGCCGCGCCCGGCGAAAGCGCCCAAGGTCCTGCTCGTCGACGACGACCCGACGACGCGCAACCTGATCTCGCATTTCCTGAGGAAGGAGAACATCCTCGTCGAGAAGGCGGCCGGCGGCGGCGACGGGCTGGCCAAAGCCAGGAACGGCCGGCCCGACCTCGTCATCGTCGACGCCGCCGTGCCCGGCATGGACGGCTTCGAGATCCTGTCCCTGCTCAAGCGGGACCCGGAGACGGTTTGCATCCCGGTGCTCGTGCTGTCCTCCCTCGACGAGGAGGAGGCCATCGTCCGGAGCCTCGACCAGGGGGCCGACTACATGATCAAGCCCTTCTCGCCGCGCATCCTGGTGGCCAAGATCAAGCAGATCCTGAGGGACGGTTGCGACCATGCTGCCGATCATCGTCGTCTATAGCTTCGTCTACCTCCTCCTGCTGTCGGGGTCGCTCTTCCTCTATATCCTCGTCCGGCGCCTCCTCATCGAGTCCCGGGAACGGAAGGACCGCCGCGCCTACCAGGCCATGGAGGCGGACCTCCTCGAGGTCCTGGCCGCGGCCGACGCCGTCGGGGCGGCCCGGGAGTTCGCCCGGCGGCACCGCTCCCGGCCGCGCGTCCTCAAGCAGGTCCTGGTCACCTACCGGGAGGCCCTCGTCGGCCGGGCCCTCGAGCCCCTCAAGGTCATCTTCGAGCATACGATCCGGAAGAGGTGCCTGCGGGAGCTCCGGTCGCCCTGGCTCTCGACGCGGCTCCAGAACGTCCGCCTCTTCGTCGACTTCTCGCGCCCGGAGGAGATCGTCCACCTCGTCGAGCTCCTCAACGACAAGCCCATCGTCCGCCTGGCCGCCCTGAACGCCCTGACCGGGATCGCCTCCCGGGACACCCTGTCCATCATCTTCGCGCTCTTCGAGTCCGAGCCGCGGCCGAACCTCTACGCCTACTCGAACATCTTCTACACGCTGGGGCAGAGGATCGAGCCCTTCGTGCGGGCCTCGCTCGCCAGGCCCCTCTCGGCCGGAAAGCTCGGCCTGCTCGTCGACATGTCCGGCCGGCTCATCCTCCGGGGCCTCTACCCGGAGGTCGTCCGCTTCGCCGCGCACCCCGACAAGGAGCTGAGGACGCGCACCGCCAGGGCCCTGGGGCGCCTGCTCGTCCCCGCTTCGGTCAGGGCCCTGAGCGCCCTCGCCGCCGATCCGGAGCCGGAGGTGCAGGCCCAGGCGGTCCGCAGTCTGGGCAGCCTCAAGGACTGGACGACGCTGCCCATCCTGGCCCGGGCGATCCGCTCCCCGAGCTGGAGCGTCCGATACAACGCCGGCTACGCGCTGGCCGCCTTCGGGCCCGTCGGCGTCCTCCGTCTCCAGGGGATCTCGCGCCAGAAGGAGGACCGCTTCGCGGCCGACATGGCCGCGATGGTCCTGGAGTCGGTCGTCCTGACGGGAGGCGCGTGATGGCGGACGTCCTGCGCGTCCTCGGGACCGGCGTGGAGCACCTCATCCTGACCTATTTCCTGCTCATCAACACGTTCTACTTCCTGTTCAACATCCTGTCGCTCGGCGGGGTCCTCCGCTACCGCCGGATGGCCACGTACGTCCGCTTCGGCGAGGTCTTCCGCATGCCCATCGTCCGGCCGATCTCCGTCATCGTCCCGGCCTTCAACGAGGCGGCCGGCATCACGGAGAGCGTCCGGTCGCTCCTGTCCCTGCGCTACCCCGTCTTCGAGGTCATCGTCGTCAACGACGGCTCGACCGACGCGACCCTGGCCCGGCTCGTCGAGGCCTTCGACCTGCGGCCGTCGCGGACCGTCTTCCGCCGGTCCCTGAAGACGGAGCCCGTGCGCGGCATCTACCGCTCCCCGCTCCATCCCCGCCTCACCGTCGTCGACAAGGTCAACGGGAGGAAGGCCGACGCCCTGAACGCCGGACTGAACGTCTCCCGCTACCCCCTGTTCTGCGCCGTCGACAGCGATTCCGTGCTCGAGAAGGACGCCCTGCTCAAGGTCGTCCGGCCCTTCATCGAGGACCCCGAGCGGACGATCGGCGCCGGCGGGGTCATCCGGCTGAGCAACGGCTGCGAGATCCGGGACGGCCAGGTCGTCAAGGTCGGCATCCCCCGGAGCTGGATCGCCCGCTTCCAGGTCCTCGAGTACCTCCGGGCCTTCCTCGGCGGCCGGCTGGGGATGAGCATGCTGGGGAGCACGCTGATCGTGTCCGGCGCGTTCGGCGTCTTCCGCAAGGACATCGCCATGGCCTGCGGCGGCTACCGGGCGGACTCTTTGACCGAGGACATGGAGTTCGTCGTCCGCATGCAGAAGCACATGCACGACATGAAGAGGCCCTACCGCTTCCACTTCGTCCCCGACCCGATCTGCTGGACCGAGGCCCCGGAGAACCTGAGGGTCCTGGCCCGGCAGAGGAGCCGGTGGCACCGGGGGCTCATCGAGACGCTCGTCCGCTTCCGGGGGATGTTCTTCAATCCCCGCTACGGCGCCGCCGGCCTGTTCGCCGTGCCCTTCTACGCGGTCTTCGAGATGGCCGGGCCGATCATCGAGTGCCTCGGCTACGCCCTCTTCCTGGGCCACATCGCCCTCGGGCGGGTCGACTATCCGTTCGCCCTGATGTATTTCTTCGTCGCCATCTTCTACGGCACGTTCAGCTCCCTGCTGGCCATCCTGCTCGAGGAGATGTCGTCGCACCGCTACCCGAGGCCCCGCGACCTCGTCATCCTGACCGCGGCCGGCGTCGCCGAGAACGTCGTCTATCGCCAGTACCTGGCCGTCGTCCGGGCCGGGGCCTTCCTCGGGTTCCTGCGGGGGAAGAAGGAGTGGGGGCACATGGAGAGGCGCGGCTTCGCCAAAGCGGAGCAGGGATCATGAGGACCGCGCCGCGGGGACCGCGCCCGGCCGCCGTCGCGCTCGGTCTCCTGATCGCCGGCGCGGCGGGCTTCGCCCAGGCGCCGGACCGGGAGGCGATCCGCCTGGCCGTCGGCTCGGGGGCCTACGGGAGGGCGGTCTTTCTCGCCCTCGGGGCGCTCGAGAGCGACCCGGCCGACACCGAGGTCCGGTTCCTTCTCGCCCGGGCCTATGCCTACGCCGGCCACTGGGACGAGGCCGAGGCGGTCCTCGGCGGGATCCTGGCCGGCCGCCCGGAGAACTCGGACGCGCTCCTTCTGAGGGCCCGCATCCTCTCCTGGCGGGGCGATTTCGACGGGGCCGAGCTCATCTTCCGCCGCGTCCTGGCGCTCGAGCCGGGCTCGGCCGACGCCCGGGCCGGTCTGGCCGACCTGGCCGCGTGGCGGGGCCGGCCGGACGAGGCGCTCGCCCTCTGCCGGCAGGCCCTCGAGATCGACCCTCTCCACGCCGGGGCCCTGTTCCGCACCGGGTCGGTCCTTCTCGGGCGGGGGGATTACGGCCGGGCCCGGGACTTCCTGGCCAGGGCCGTCGAGCTCGAGCCCGGGAACGGGGACTTCGCCCGGGCCCTCGGCGGCGCCGTCCCGCCCCTCGCCCCGCGGACCGAGGTCTGGGTCTCCGGGCGCCGGGAGAGCTGGAGCGACGGCCGGGACGACACCGCCGACCTGGGGCTCTCCGCCCTCTTCGGCGTCTTCGACGACAGGGCCCGCCTCCTCGTCAAGGTCGACCGGGCCTGGCGGGCCGGCGGGCACGACGACCGGATCGGCCTCGAGGCCTACCCGCGCCTCTGGAAAGGCGCCTACGGATACTTCGATCTGAGCCTCGCCCCGGGGGCCGACTTCGTCCCCTCGTCCTCGTTCCACGCCGAGGTCGCCCAGTCCCTCCTGACCCGGTTCGAGGTGTCGCTCGGGGCCCGGAGGATGCGCTTCGCCGCGGGCGACGTGTCGCTCGTCACCGCGTCCGCGGCCGCCTACTGGGGCCGGTTCATACCCAATGTCCGCGTCTTCTGGGCCGACGCCGGTACGGGGACCGAGACGACCTGGATGGCCGGGCTCCGCGGCTACTTCTCCGGGGAGAGCTACGCCTGGGCGTCCTTCGGCCGGGGCACGCGATCGTTCGAGACCGGGTCCGTCGAGGAGGTCCTGGCCGGGCCGGCCTGGTTCGCCGAGGCGGGGTTCGACGTCTACGTCTCCCGGACGCTCAAGGTCCGGGCCTACCTGTCCCGCCGCCGGGAAACGGCCGGGCCCTCGAGCACCGCGTTCGCCCTCGTCACCGGCTACCGCTTCTAGCG
>CAZFBC010000210.1:0-2503 GCA_964517245.1 uncultured Eubacteriales bacterium
AGCCGGCAAAAAGCTCGAAAATGACCGGAAAATCCCCCGTAAGTTGCTGATAAATTAAATAATCATATTGATAATAAACAAGATGCTGAGGTCCGACCCCAAACAAACCCTACCTTTCTTTTCACCCTTTACATTTCCCTCCGCTTCTCCTATCATTCCCCGCGCCAGGGAAAAGGGAATGGAACTCGAAAACGCCGTCAAGGCCCGCCGGTTCCTCGACGACATCTCGCTCTCCGTGAAAAAGATCATCTTCGCCAGCTTCCCCGGCCTCACCGACCAGGAAAAAGAGGAGATCGACCAGGACGTCAAGCTCAAGATCCTCAAGATGGCCGGGCGCGGGAAAAAGATCGGCAATCTCAGGTCCTACATATGGAAGATGGTTTACTCGACCGCCCTCGACGTCATCGCCTGCCGCAGCGGTGCTCTCTGCCTCGACGACGTTCTGGCGTCTCGCCCGGCCCCCCTGAAGGCCCATCTCGACAATCTCACGCCGGAGTATCTCTACGAGGAGAAGGAGCTCCTCGCTTTCGCCGACAAGGCCCTGGACGCCCTGCCGCCCCGCCGCCGCGAAGCCGTCCTCTTCCATCTCCAGGGTTTGAGCCTGGAGGAGATCGCCGTCTATCTCGGCGAGAGCGTCAACGCGGCCCGTCACCTCGTCTACCGGGGGCTCGACGATCTCAAGCGGGAGGTGGCCGCCCTCTCCGGCGCCGCGGGCGCCCGGTCGATGCGCAGGGCCTCGAAATCCCTGCTTCAGCTGAAACGGACATGAAAAGCAAGTGCCCCGGCGACAGCGCGCTCGTGCGCCTGTTCATGGAGGAGTGCGCCCCCCGCGAGAAGGACTGCGTCCTCCGCCATCTCGCCGGCTGTTCCCGGTGCTCCCTTCGCTTCGACGTCCTCCGCCAGCTCAAGCGCGACCTCCGGCCCAAGGTCGACGCCTTCGCCGGGGAATTCGACGCGGCCGCCGCCGCCCCGCTCCTCCGCCGCGCCGCGCGGGAGAGCGCCCAGGCCGCGAAGCCCAAGCCCTTCGCGTCCTTCCTCAGCCTGAAGCTCGCCGTCGGTCTCCTGGGCGTCCTGGTTGTGGCCTCGGCCGCCGCCTTCATCGCCCTCGGCCCGATGGCGCGCCGCTCGGAGCTGCGGAGCCCGTCGCTCAGGCTGACCCTCGTCGCCCCCATCGGCACGGTCTCCGCCCCGCCGGCCCTGTTCCGCTGGACGCCCGTGCTCGACGCGGAGAGCTACCGGATCGATCTGACCGACGACGCCCTCGTGACCGTCTATTCCGCCAGGAACTTCCTGGTGAATGAGCACGTTCTGCCCTCCGGCGTGCAGTCCAAGCTCATTCGGGGGCGGGTCTACCTTTGGACGGTTACGGCGACGGATGGGGATTCGAACCGGCTCGCTACCCGCTCGGGCTCCTTCGTCATCGAATAGGCCGGTCAGCCGCCTCGCCGACCAGGACGAAGGCCGCCCAGTGGAAGGGGTTCCTGTCGCGCCCGCCGATCATCTCCCGTTTCGCCTTCCCCAGCGCCAGGGCCGGGGGGTCGCCTCCGGCCAGGAATCGGTAGAATAATCCCATAAAGGCGGCCGTCGCCCTGTCGTCGACGCTCCAGAGGCTGACGACCAGGCTGTCCGCGCCCGCCCGGCGGAACGCCCCGCTCAAACCCCTGAGGCCTTCGCCCTTGAAAAGACTTCCCGCGCCCGTCCCGCACCCCGAAAGAACGACCAGCCCGGCGTCCAGCTCCAGCTCGGAGATCTCGAGGGCCGTGAGGAACCCGTCCTCGGGACGCGCGCCGCCGGCATCCGGTTTCAACAGGAGGGCCGACCGCCACCAGTCCGCATCGTCGATCACGCCATGGGAGGCGATGTGGACGATGTCGAAGCCCCCGAGCCCGGCCGCCTTGAAGGCCCTCTCGCCGGCCGACCCGTCGAGCAGCGTGGTCACACTACGGCCTCCGAAGGCCTTGGCCAAAGCTTCGATCTCTTTTTTGACGTGAGTCAGCGGGAAGAAGAAGCGCTTCAGCTTTCGCGAGCGGTTGTCGCACCGGATGTCGCCCGAGTTGCCGACCGCCAGGATCCGAGCGGTTCGGTCGCCCGCGCCGCGCCATTCGGCGGCGCTCGCGCCGCCCGCGACGGCCCGGGTCGCCGAATTAGCGTAGCTGATGTCGACGGATTCCGCCCAATACCTCGTCTTCCCGGCGCCGTCCTCTCCGTCCTCGACCAGAGCTTCGAACGGCAGGTAATGAAGCAGCCCGTCAGGGACGACGATGATCCGCCGGGGCGCCGCCGCGAGCTCGGCCTCGAACGGCCCCAGGAGCGTTGTGAACAGCAGCTGCCCCGCTCGGGCTCCCTTGAACGTCCCGCCGTCGTCGAGCTGTAGGAACCTCAGGTAAGGCATGATCATGCCCTCGATCGCGGGCGCGGCGGGCAGCCTGGCGAACGAGAGGCCGGACTCCGCGGCCAGGAAAGCGAACGACCCCTCCTCGCCGAGGGCGTAGGAGAGGATCGC
>CAZFBC010000210.1:2603-4305 GCA_964517245.1 uncultured Eubacteriales bacterium
GTGGGCATCGTAAAGAAGGGCCAGGAGGGCTTCGAGAGCCGGGGCCTTATCCTTGAGGAAGTTGATCCGGTGAAGGCCGACCGGCACCGCCGGGACCCAACGCTCGAGGTGGTCGATGGCCGCCCTATAGCGCTCCCGAGCCCTCTCCGCGTCCCCGGCGGACCGGTAGGCTCCGGCGGCGCCCGTCATAGCCTGCCAGGCGAATTCGGGTGAACCGGCCCGCTCCGCGGCGCGCCCGGCGTTCTCGAAGCTCCGCGCGGCGGCCCGATGGTCCTGCCGGGCGAGCGATACCCGGCCCAGGACGAGCGCCGTGAGCGCCTCACGCGCCGCTTTGTCCGCGGCCGAGGTCCGCCCGCTCGGAACCGCTTCGAAAACGGTTTTCTTCAATATCCGTTCGAGCTCCCCAGGCCCCGTCGGATCGGCTAAAGATCGCGAGCTCAGGACGCGGACATCCTCACCCGTCTCGATCCGGCTCGTGGCCGGGAAGACCGGGCGGTGGCTTGCGTTATTTTCGAAGGCCGCGCGGCAATTCAGGACGACGCAACGGCCGACCCGGAAGAAGAGGTGGTCGTACCCTTCGAAGGCTTTGAGGCAATCCATGACGAGACAGCCCGAGACGTCGATCCCGCGGGCGTCGTTGGTCGTCATCCCTACCGATCTGCTGTGGCCCAATACGACGACGTTCCGGACGACCGCCGACCCGACGTTCTCCGACGCGTCGTCGATCCGCAGGCCGCAGGTGCAATCGTGAAAGACGAGGTTCGTGGCCTGCCACTCGACATCCGGGCTGCCGCGCTGCAGAATTCCAGTCGCGGCGCCCTTCAGGACGAATCCGTCGAGCCGGGCCGCGGACCTGACGATAAAAACGGTGTCATCGGGATTCGGGGACCCGTAGATAACGGCCCCGAAGAGGGTTCTCGACCTGACGGAGATGTCCGTTGTGATCTCGATGTTCTTCTCGAGGTAGACGCCGTCGTCGACGAGGACCGTGTCCCCGTCCGCCGCGCGGTTCACCGCGGACTTGATGGTCGGAAAATCTGCGGGTACGCGCAGGGTTTCGGCGCCCAGACCGGTCCGGGCCGTGAGTAGGAAGAGCGTGAGCGCGATGGCGAGCCCGCTCAACCCCTCCGCCGGTCCTGCCCCGCGGTCCGTCACGTCCTAGGTCCTCCCGGAGCGGGCGGCGACCTGGTCGAAGACCCTCATGATGTTGCCGCCCCACATGGCCTCGACCGCGGATTCCGTGCTGCCTCTCCGAAACCGCTCCAGGGTGATCTCGGCGTTGGTGCCCGCGTCCCCTTGGATATCCGCAGCGATGCCGACCGCTTCCTCCCCGCAAGTTTTCCGCAGATGGTCGAGGTGATCCGCCAGGTCCCGGCCGCAGGGGATCATGGCGACCCCGCCCAGCTCGGCGAGGGCCCGGGCCATATCGTCGCTCAGGCTGTCAGGGCGTTGGCCGAGAGCACGGGCCGCAGCGCGCGACACGATCACGGGCGCGCGGCTCGCGGCGATCACCTCGAACAGAGACCGCTCGGAAGCCTGGGCCAGGTCGATGATCATGCCGACCCGGTTGCATTCGGCGACGACCTTCCGCCCGAACTCGCTGAGCCCGCGGTCCTGGGGAGACGCCGTATCCAGGGCCGAGTCGCAGACGGCGTTGTCCCGGTCGCCGCAGAGGGTCAGGAGCCGCACGCCCCGCTCGTAA
>CAZFBC010000211.1:0-4305 GCA_964517245.1 uncultured Eubacteriales bacterium
ACGCGCCGCACCGCCTCGAGCCGGCCCGCCCCCGAGAGGTCCAGGCCCCCGGAGCCGCGGACCTTGTCCGGCCTGGCCCAGGGCCCGCCGCCGCCGGCCGCGAGCTCCTCCAGCCCGGACGCGGCGGCCTCGTCCCATCCCAGGACCCGGTCCTTCATCCCGCCCGGGCCGCGCGCCCCGCGGAGGACGACGCCGACGCCGTCGACGGGGAGGACGGCCGCCAGGGTCGCGGCGAAGAGGGCCACGAGACCTTCGGTTTCGACGCCGGCCGCCGCCGCGGCCTTGAACCGCCGGACCGCCTCCCTGTAGTCGTAGGCCTGCCGGAAGAAGAGCTTGTCGACGGTGTCGCGGATGGCCGTCCGTCCCGGGCTGAGGAGGAGGGCGACGGCGACCGCCGTCCCGACGAGGATCAGGGCGTTCCCGGCGGGGGTGGCCCGGGGAAAGATCAGGCGCAGGGCGTCGACGACGACGATGTAGGCGCTGATGGTGAAGACGGTCAGGATGGCGTAAACGAGGCCGCGATGGAAGACGACGTCGATCCTCAGGAGGCGGAACTGGAGGAGGACGGAGGCCACGAAGACCGGGAGCATGAAGAAGAAGGCGCTGGCGAAATCCCCCGGGAGAAGCGGCCTCTCGGCGAACACGAACGGCAGCTGGTGGAGGGCGAGGAAGGGGCCGAGCCCCAGGGCCAGGCCGATGGCGTACCATTTGATGTGGGTCCTGTCCTCCTCGGAGCGGGCCGTGCGGAAGGCCCGGGCGAACTCGACCATGGCGGCCGCGCCCATGGCCACGAGGTAGATCCGGAAGGCGTGGATGCCCTGCTGGCGGGCGCGGAAGGCGCCGATCGACGGCCCGAGCTGGGAGACGAGGAACGTCCCGCAGAGGAAGGCCCCCCAGGCCGCGGGCAGGGCCCAGAACAGGGCCGGCCGGGACATGCGCCGGTGGGGGGCGTAGCTCCTGGCGAACCACAGCAGGAGCGCGAGGGTCATGGGATAGGCGAAGTTGTACAGGACGCCGGGCAGAAGGTTGACCGCGCGGCCTTGGACGCCGGCGGTCGAGCTGACGATCACGGCGGAGGCGCCGAAGCTGACGCAGAGCCAGGTGAAGATCCTGGCCCGGCGGTCGGAGGGCCTCAGGAGGAGGACGCCGAACCCCGCCAGGAAGCTGACGCAGCCCATGAGGACCATGGCCAGCGGGAACGGCGCCTGGGAATAGAAGGGGACGATCGTGTCTCGGACGACCGCCGGGCCGCCGTCCGGCCCGAAGCGCAGCACGACGGGATCGCCGACCTTCTTCCGGGTGAGGACGAAGCGGATGTCCGTTGTCCGCAGGATCTCGTGGGCGTCGATGCCGACGACCGGCCGGTCGAGGTGCTCGCGCCGGATCCCCGGGCGGCCGGTCAGGTTGTAAAGCCCGAACAGGCTGACGGCGAAAACGGCCGCGCCCAGAAGGAGGGGCGGGAGGATCGAGCCTTTCTTCATGGCCATCTCCCCTACGGTCCCGCCGATTATAACACAGGGGGCCTTCCTCTGCGCCGGCCGACGCGCTCTTGACGCTTGAAGAAGGCCGGCCGATTGTCATAAGATAGGGCGCGAAGGGTTATCGGCAGCCGCATGAAGAAGCTCCGTGTCGCGCTCATCTACAACGCCTACACGGATTCCCAGCCCGACGAGAAGGCCGACACGGGCAGTCTGCACTACCTGCGGCAGATGATCCGCGGCATCGCCCGCGGCATCCGGCGCCTCCGTCACGAGGTCGTCGTCATGCCGCTCGCCGGCGACCTGTCCGTCCTCCAGCGCAAGCTCAACCGCCTCCGGCCCGACGTCGTCTTCAACCAGTACGACGACGTCGTCCACGGCGCCCTCTACGAGATGCGGGTGGCCGCGTTCATCCGCATGCTCGGCTATCCCATGACCGGCTCCCCGGCCCTCGGCCTCGGCCTGAGCCGCTACAAGTACATGTCGCTCAGCCTGCTCAAGGGCGCCGGCCTGCCCATCCCGCCGTCCACGGCCCTCGTGGAGCGGATGTCCGACATCGAGGAGCACAAGTGGGCCTTCCCCCTGATCGTCCACGCGGCCCAGGAGCACGCCGGCATCGGCCTCGACCGCAACTCCGTCGTCCATACCAAGAAGGCCCTGCGGGAGAAGTCGCGGGAGGTCCTGCGCACCTACAAGCAGCCCGCCCTGGTCCAGCACTTCCTCGAGGGCCGGGAGTTCAACGTCGGCATCCTCGGCGGCCGGAGCGTCCGCGTCCTGCCGCTGGCCGAGGTCGACTACTCGCGCCTGCCGCGGTCCATCCCGCCCATCATGTCCTACGCGGCCAAGTGGGTCGAGACCTCGGTCGAGTACCGGCGCACCCGGGTCGTCTGCCCGGCCCGGGTCGACGCCGAGATGACGGCCCTCATCGGCCGGACGGCCGTCAAGGCCTTCCGGGCCGTCGGCGGCTGGGGCTACGGCCGCGTCGACATCCGGCTCGACGAGGGCGGCCAGCCGGTCATCCTCGAGGTCAACTGCAATCCCTGCCTCGACAGCGGCATGGGCCTGGCCCGGTCGGCCGAGCAGGACGGCATCGACTACCCGCACCTCCTCCAGGCCATCATCAAGGCCGCCTTCGAGGGCCCGCCCTACGACATGCACCTGCCGATCTTCAACCAGGGGAACGCCGCGCTGGCCCGGGGCCGCTAGGCGGGTCGCGGCCGGTCAGCCGGTCAGCCGGCCGGTGTAGGCGTAGTCGAGGGCCAGGGCGATGACGAGCGAGACCACGTCCATCAGCCTCTCCCCCTCCGCGCCCGGCCGGTAGCTCAGCCTGAGCGCGGCGGCCCGGGCCTCGAGCTTGCGGACGAGGGCCTCGGCCTCGCCGGGCGTCAGGACCGACCAGTGGACCACCCGCTCGACGAGGCGGTCGCGGTAGCGCCGGAACAGGGCCGAGGCCGGCCGGAGGACCTGCCCCCGGGAGGCCGGGAAGGCGTCGTGGAGGCTGTCGTCGACGTAGCCGTGGGCGTCCCGGCGGAAGCGTTCGGCCTTCTTCCCGTAGTACTCGGCCAGGGTCACGCTCAGCCGGTCGACCGGGCTGAGCCGGCGGCCGTAGCGGGTCGTGGGCACGTCCTTGCGGATGTCCTTCATCAGCCGGTCGACGTAGAGGAGCTTGCGCAGGACCGGCCAGTTCCGGTAGCGCTCGCGCCACTTGGACCGCGGCGTCAGCCAGACGGCGAAGGTCTCGGCGAAATCCTCGTCCGGGTGCTTCTGGGCGTAGGTCCGGCCGTAGGGATAGGCGGTGATGTGGCGGACGTAGTGGCGGCTGGCGCGGTTCGGACGGAAGGAGTCGCGGTAGGGCCGGGTGAAGGGCCCGAAGATCTCCGTCCAGCTGGGGCGGCGCCAGAGGCGGTAGGCGTAGTTGACGGCGTGCCCGGCCTCGTGACGGAGGAGCATCATGATCGTCCGGGCGTCCTCGAGCTCGCCGTTCTGCTCCTCCTCGAGGCGGGCCAGGCGGGCGTCGGCCAGGTAGAAGGGGACGCCGATGACGGGCGACCGGTCCGGGCAGCCCCACTCGTCCGTCAGGTAGATCTCCGGCTTGAAGCGGAGGCCCTTGGCCTCCATCTCCCGGCGCAGGCGGCGGACGAAGCGCTCCACCGGGGAGCCCTCGACGGCCAGCCGGAGCGCCGAGATGCGGGTCTTGAGGAGCTCGAACCGGACGGTCTCCCAGCTCCGGACCAGGGATTGGATGGTTTTCCCGCTCATGTCACCCTCGGCGACTCAGAGAAAATACGGCATGGGGGAGGGCTTGTCAAGGCGGATCTCGGCCCGAGGGGCCCCTTTCTTGAGGAAACGGCCCTTTCTGTGGTAAAATAACCCTTAATTCAGACCCTCCGGGTTACGACCCTCATCCATGAAGGAACAGACATGCGTTTCACCGAACTCGACCTCGACCCCAAGCTGCAGCGGGCCATCGCGGACCGGGGCTACACCGACCTGACCCACGTCCAGGAGCTGACCCTCGAGAAGTCGCTCAAGGGCCAGGACGTGGCCGTCCAGTCCCAGACCGGGACCGGCAAGACCGCCGCCTTCCTCATCACCCTCTTCTCGCACATCCTCCGCCACCACCGCAGCGCCCGGCGCAAGGCCCTCATCATCGTCCCGACCCGCGAGCTGGCCGTCCAGATCGAGGGCGAGGCCCTGCTCCTCAACCGGGCCATCGGCCTCCAGATCGGCTGCTTCTACGGCGGCGTCGGCTACGCCGTCCATCTGGACCAGATAAAGGCCGGGCCGGACATCATCATCGGCACGCCGGGCCGCCTGCTCGACCTGG
>CAZFBC010000212.1:0-4266 GCA_964517245.1 uncultured Eubacteriales bacterium
GGATGGGGTCGATCATGTTGGCGGTGACGATGAACATGACCTGGGACAGATCGAAATCCGTGTCGATGTAGTGGTCGAGGAAGGTGCTGTTCTGCTCCGGATCGAGGACTTCCATCAGGGCCGAGGCCGGGTCGCCCCGGAAATCCATGCTCATCTTGTCGACCTCGTCGAGGAGGAAGACGGGGTTCTTCGTCCCGCCGCGCTTGATCATCTGGATGATGCGGCCGGGGTAGGCCCCGATGTAGGTCCTGCGGTGCCCCCGGATCTCCGCCTCGTCGCGGACCCCGCCGAGGGACAGGCGGACGAACTTGCGCCCCGTCGCCCGGGCGATGGACTTGCCGAGCGAGCTCTTGCCCACGCCCGGCGGCCCGATGAGGCCCAGGATGACCCCGCGGGGGTTCTTGACGAGCTGGCGGATGGACAGGTACTCGAGGATGCGCTCCTTGACCTTCTCCAGGCCGTGATGGTCCTCGTTGAGGATCCTTTCGGCTTCCTTGAGCTCCCGTTTCTCCCGGGACTTCTTGACCCAGGGCAGGGAGATGAGCCAGTCCAGGTAGTTGCGGCTGACCGTGGCCTCGGCCGACATCGGCGGCATGGACTCCAGCCGCTCGATCTCCTTGTAGGCCTTCTCCTCGGCGTCCTGGGGCATCTTGGCCTTGGCGACCTTCTGGCGCAGCTCCTCGACCTCGTTCGGCTGGTCCTCCTTGCGGGAGCCCGGCGCCCCCGGCGGGAAGGTCTTCTGGCCGGGCTGGTCCTTGAACCCGGTCCTCCGCCTGGCCGCCCGGTTGGGGTCCTTCTGGTAGGCGGAGTGGATCTTGAGGATCTCGTTCTCGAGGACGTAGTTGAGCCGCCTCAGGCGCTCGAAGCTGTTGACCGTCTCGAGGAGGTTCTGCTTCTCCTCGAGAGGCATGTAGACGTGGGAGGCGATGATGTCGGTGATCCGGTCCGGGGCGTTCTCCCGGAGGGCGGGAATGATCGAGTCCAGGTTGGTGTTCTGGTTCAGCTTGAGGTAGTCCTCGAAGAGGGCCAGGACCCGCTTGAGGAGCTCCCGGGATTCGGGCAGGCGGTCGTCGACCTCCTTGACCACCTTGGCCAGGATCTGGTAGTAGGGGTAGGTGCTGAGGTACTCGACGATCCGGGCCCGGCTCTTGCCCTCGACGATGACCTTCATGTTGCGGTCGTCGCTCTTGATGGTGCGGATGATCTTGGCCGTCACCCCGACGGAATAGATGTCCTTGGGCGCCGGGTTGTCGACCGAGGCGTCCATCTGGGCGGCCAGGAAGATCATCTTGTCCTTCTCGGCGGCCTTCTCCAGCGCCTGGATGGACGAGGACCGGCCGACGATGAAGGGGACCAGGGTCGCGGGGAACACGACGAGATCCCTCAGCGGGATGAGGGGGATGTTCCTCAGGACCTCGGTCTGATCGTTGGAATCCTGCATGATTACGCTCCGGGCCCGCCGGGGCCCCCGGCCGGTTCAGGCATGCGGCTCGATGGGCGTCGCGAAAGAGCCGATTTATCGTCGATCTGAAGCGCTCACGGAAGAGCCGCTGGAACTGAAGCCTTGGTCAACTAATTATAGCCGATCTGACGAGAAAGTCAACTGTTTTGCGGAAGAGCAGGCTCTCCACGAGCTCCTCCCGGCGGTGCTCGTCCTTGCGGATCATCTCCCCCAGGGCGGCCTCGGGGACGCGGTTGGCTTCGGCCAGGCTCCTGACCTCGGCCTGGACCTCCTCCTCCGACACCCCGAAGCCCTCTTTCCGGGCTATTTTCTCTATGATGAGGTGGTTCCGGAGACGGTCGACGGCCAGGCGCCGGGCCTCGGTCTTGAGGGCCTCGAGGGCCTCCGGGGAGATGCGGCGGTCCCGCTGGGCCGAAAGCATCCTGCGCAGGACGGCCAGCGACTCGTGCTCGACCACCGATTCGGGCAGCTCCAGGGAGATCCGCCCGGCGATGGCGGCCAGGACCTCGGAGGCCGTCTCGCTTTGGACCGCCCGCTCCCGTCCTTCGAGGAGCTCCGCGCGGACCTTGTCGCGGAGGGCGGCCAGGCCCCCGTCCAGCCCGAGGCTCTTGGCGAAGTCGTCGTCGAGGCCGGGCAGCTTCTTCTCCTTGAGCTCGGCGAGCTTGAGCCGGTAGTCGATCTCCTTGCCGGCCACGCGCCTGTTGGCGTGGTCCTTGGGATAGGCCACTTCGAACGTCCGCTCCTCCCCCGGCATCATGCCGAGGACCCTCTCGTTGAGGGCCGGCTCGTTGTCGGCGTGACCGACCAGGACAACGGCCTTTTCGACGGGGAGGAGGCGCTTGGTCTTCCGGTCGCGGCCCTGCATCTCGACGACGGCGTAATCGCCGTCCGCCGCGCCCCGGCCCCCGACGGGGACGAATTCTGCGGCCCGGGCCCGGATGTCCTCGAGGGCCCGGTCGACGTCGGCGTCGCCGACCCCGGCCGTCTTCTTCGCGACCCGGATCTCCCGGAGGTCGGGCAGGTCGAATTCCGGCAGGACCTCGAAGGCGGCCGTGCAGCGCAGGGGCTGCCCGTCCTCGTGCTTCAGGTCCCTGAGCGCCGGCACGTTGACGGGATCGAGGCGGAGGCCGCGGAGCTCCTCCTCGAGGATCCGGGGGATCAGGGCGTCGTAGACGTCGTGCCGGATGTCGTGGTCGAAAAGGGCCTTGACCCTGTCCCGGGGCGCGTGGCCCCGCCGGAAGCCGTCGAGCTTGGCCTTGGCGACGTACTCCCCGAGGACCTTCTCGTACTCCTGCCGCACTTCCTCGTCCGGGATCTCGAGTTCGATCTCCCTCCGGCTCGGGCTGAGCTCGACGAGGCGGCTCCGTCTCTCTTGTGCGTTCATGGTCTTGTCACTTTCACGACCTGGATTCGGGAACGGTCGAACGCCCCGGAGCGGGCGGGACGTCAGTAGGCAGAGCGGGACTCGAACCCGCACTCCTTCATCAGGAACTAGGTCCTAAGCCTAGCGCGTCTGCCAATTCCGCCATCTGCCCTTTCCTTCCGGTCCGACCCTCCGCCGACGGGCGCGTCAGCGGATGTACTTTCTGAGCTTCTCCGCCTGGCCGGGGTCCACGGCCTGAAGCTTGTTGAGGACCTCCCTGGCGCTGTAGTTGTCCTTGAGGCCGATGTAGACGACGGTCAGGTTGGCCAGGGCGATGGGATCGTTGGGCTTCATCTCGACGCATTTCCTCAGGGGCTCGAGGGCCGCCTCGTAGTCCTTGGCCTGGATGTAGGCCACGCCGATGTTGAGCCAGCCGGTCGCGTCGTCCGGGGTGAGCTCGACGTATTTCCTGTAGGCCGCGGCCGCCTCCCGGAACTTCTTGGCGTTGAAGTGGGAGGACCCTATCTGGTACCAGGCGTGGGCGAAGTCCGGCTTGACGGCCAGGGCCTGCTGGAAGGCCGCCACGGCCTGGTCGTACTGCTGGAGCTTGAAGTGCGTCAGACCGAGATAGTAGAAGTTCGTCTCGTTCTTCGGGTCGAGCTCGATGATCTTCTTCAGGGGGCCGACGGCCCGGTCGTTGCGGTCCGCGGCGACGTACATCTGGTAGGCCTGACGGTAATAGACCTTGGCCTCCGCGGGATTGATCTGGGCCATGCCGTTGTAGACCTCTTCGGCGCTCTCCAGCCGGCCCGCCTTGACGTAGGCGTCGGCCAGGGCGTCGCGGACCTTGACGTCCTTGGGCTGGGCCTTCTGGGCCTCGAGAAGGGCGGCGACGGCCAGGTCGTACTCGCCCAGGCTGGTGCGGCAGACCCCGATGCGCTGGTAGGCGGCCCAGGCGTCGGCCGGCCCGAAGCCGATATATTTTTCGTAAGCAGCGGCGGCCTTGGCGAACTCCTGGACGGCCTCGTAGGCGTTGCCGAGCTCGAAGTAGACCATGTTGTCGGGGTAGCCCAGGGAAGCCGCCTTCTCGAGGGCCTCGGCCGCTTCCCTGTACTGCGTCTGCTTCAGGAGCGTCGCGCCCAGCCCGTAGTGGGCGTCGGCCCGGGCCGGGTCGAGCTGGGCCGCCTTGCGGTAGGCCGAAACCGCTCCCGCGTAATCCCTCTGCTTCGAATAGATGTCGGCCAGGAGGACCTGCCCGCCGAGGTCGGAGGGGTCGATCTTGACCGCCCGCTCCAGATGGATCCTGGCCGTCAGCAGGTCGTCGAGCGCCACGGCCGTCCGGGCGGCGAAGGAGTTCCCCCCGACGGTCTCGAAGAAGCTCTCCTGGGCCTGGGACTTGAACGCGACGACCCGGTCGGCCCGGGGGACGCCGACGACCGTC
>CAZFBC010000213.1:0-4262 GCA_964517245.1 uncultured Eubacteriales bacterium
CCGTCCGGTGGGCGCTAAATTATCGCATTACGGAAAAATCTAGTCAAATAGCGGAGGCATGCAAATCTGGGGACACGTACCTTCGGTACATGTCCCCCGAAATCAGCCCTTCTGGCCCTCGATGAGGTCGAGGACGTCCTCGGAGTCGCGCCAGTTCTCACGCACCCGCACCTGGAGCTCCAGGTAGACCTTGTGCCCGATGTACTCCTCGATCTCGCAGCGGGCCTCGATGCCGATCTGCTTGACGAGCGAGCCTCGGCGGCCGATGACGATCTTTCGGTGGCTGTCCTTCTCGACGAAGATGGCGGCCCGGATATGGGTCACCGGCCTCGTCTCGCCGGCTCTCTTCCAGTCGGCCTGCTCCTTCTTCTCGATGGACTCGATGTAGACGGCGGTCACGAAGGGCAGCTCCTGGGTGACGTATTTGAGGACCTTCTCCCGGACGAGCTCGGCGTAGAGGAAGCGCTCCGACTGGTCGGAGATCTCCTCGTCCGAGTAGAGCTTGGGCGCCTCGGGCAGGGCGGCCTCGAGGAGCCTCTCCAGGAGGTCGAGGTTGATGCCCGTCAGGGCCGAGATGGGCACGATCTCGCGGAAGGGGAAGAGGTCCTTGTAGCGGTCGATAATCGGCAGGACCTTGTCCTTGCGCACGATGTCGACCTTGTTGATAAGCAGGAAGACGGGCGTCTTGACCCGGCGAAGGACCTCCAGGACGTACTCGTCGCCGTGGCCGAACTTCTCGGTCGCGTCGACGAGGAGGCAGACGACGTCGGACGTCTCCAGGGCCGAGGTGACGAAGTTCATCATCCGCTTGTTCAGGGTGTGGAGGGGCTTGTGGATGCCCGGGTTGTCGACGAAGACCGTCTGGCCCCGCTCGGTCGTCTTGATGCCCAGGATGCTGATGCGCGTCGTCTGGGGCTTGTCGGAGACGATGGCCACCTTCTGGCCGAGCAACGCGTTGAGCAGGGTCGACTTGCCGGTGTTCGGCCGCCCGACGAGGGCGATGTACCCGGTCCTGTAGACGGATTTCGGGGCCTTCGTCGCGGCCGCTTTGCGTCGCGGGCTCTTCTTCCCGGCGTCGGCCCCGGCCGCGTCCTTCGCGACCGGCTTCGGTTTGATCGCTCTCGGCATCGTTCCTCCCCGGTCCCGCTCAGGCCTTCCGGATCCTGACCTTCTTGATCTTCTTCTGGTCGACGTCGAGGACCTCGAGCTGGAGCCCCTTGACGGCCAGGGTCTCGCCCTTGTGGGGCAGGCGCCCCAGCTCGCTGGCGACCAGGCCGCCCACGGTGATGAAGTCGTCGTCGGCCAGCTCGACGTCGAAGAGCTCCTCGAGCTCCTCGACCTCGGCCGCCCCGGAGACCGTGAAATCAAGCGGGCCGTTCTCCGTGATCTGGGCTTCCTCGGTGTCGTATTCGTCCTGGATCTCGCCGACGATCTCCTCGACGACGTCCTCCATGGTCACCAGGCCGGAGACGCCGCCGTGCTCGTCGACGACGATGGCCATCTTGGTCTTGACCTTCTGGAACTCGCGGAGAAGGTCGGGGACGGGCATGGATTCGGGCACGAAGGCGACGGGCCGGACCAGGGCGTCGATGGGCTGGCCCTTGTGCTTCTCGTCGGAGTACTCGAGCATGTCCTTGGCCAGGACCACGCCTTCCACGTTGTCGAGGCGGTCCTTGTAGACCGGGATGCGCGAGTACTTCTCCTTGATGATGAGGTCCTTGAGGTGGTCGATGGTCGCGTCCTTGCGGATGCAGACCATGTTGACCCGGGGCGTCATGACCTCCCGGACGACCGTGTCGCCGAACTCGACGACGCTCCGCAGAAGCTCGTTCTCTCCCTCGTCGATGATGCCCTCCTCGGTCGCCTCGTCGATGAAGGTCTCGATCTCCTCGTCCGAGGCCTCCCGGTCCTCCTCCTTCTCTTCCCTCAACTCCTCGCGCTCCAGGAGGTTGCGGGAGATGACGAGCAGGGGAGAGGCGAGGAGCCGCGCTGCCGGGAAGGCGGGCAGGAACATCCTCAGGAGGACCGGCTTGGCGACGAAGACGAGCAGGCGGGGGACGATGTCGAGGACGACGCCGTAGACCGCCAGGGCGGCCAGGAAGAACCAGGCCGGCCGGACCGCGGCGTCCATGGCGACGACGAAGCCGTAGACGACCAGGGCCAGGACGGCGACGATCCTCAGGAACTCGACGGCCAGCAGGGTCTCCTCGAGGGTCGCGAGGATCCCGGCCCGGTCCGCCTTGTCCCGGTTCTCGAGGAAGCGGCTCAGCGAGATCTTCGAGAAGGAGCCGAGGACGATGTGGAAGAGGGACAGCAGGAAGGCGGCCAGCAGGGCCAGCCCCAGCCCGGTCCAGACGGCGGCCGGCGTCATGGGAGGTAGCGCCCGTGCGCCTTCCGCTCCTCCTCCTCGATGCCGGCGAAGTGGTCGTAGCCGAGGAGGTGGAGGTAGCCGTGGATGGCGAGCAGGCGGAGCTCGCGGTCGAGCCCGTGGCTCTTCTCCCGGGCCTGCCGGGCGGCGACGGGCACGGCGATGACGATGTCGCCCAGGTAGAACTTGCCGTCGGGCCCTTTCTCGCCGAGGGGGAAGCTCAGGACGTCGGTCGGCCGGTCCTTCTTCATGAACCTGCGATTGAGGGTCCGGATGGCCTTCGCGCCGACGAAGGCCAGCGTGACCTCCGGGTCGGCGAGCCGGTACTGCGCCGCGAGGTCGCTCAGGAGACGCTCAAACGACTTCGTCCGGACCGGGTGTTTTTTCTGGCGGTTGATGATCTCGATCATGGTCTTTCTTGGCGGCCTGGGCCTTCTTCGGGCCCGGCCGGCCGTTGAAGTCGAAGCCCGGGTACTCGACCCGGGGATGGTAGATGGCGTAGAGGATGGTCAGGAAGGCGGCGGCGACGGAGCGGAGCTCCCGCAGGGAGAAGTCGCAGGCGTCGAGCTGGCCGTCCTGCAGGGCCGCGTTGATGATGTCGGTGATGACCCGCTTGAGGTTGTCCTTGGTCGGGGCCTTGTGGCTCCGCGTGGCGGCCTCGACCGCGTCGGCCAGCATGACCAGGCCGGCCTCCTTGGTCTGGGGCGGGGGGCCCGGGTAGCGGAAGGACTCCTCGCCGACGGTCTGGTGGTCGGGGTCGTAGATCTGCTTGGCCTTGTTGAAGAAGAAGCGCACGAGCGAGCTGCCGTGGTGCTGTTCGATGATGTCCCGGAGGGGCCGGGGGAGCTTGAGCTTGCGGGCGATCTCCACGCCTTCCTTGACGTGGTTCTTGATGACCAGCGTGCTCATGGACGGGGTCAGGTCCTTGTGCAGGTCGAACTCCCGGGTCCGGTTCTCGATGAAGTACTCCGGCATCTTGCTCTTGCCGATGTCGTGGTAGAGCGCCCCCGCCTTGGCCAGCTGGGCGTCGAGCCCCAGCTCCTCGGCGGCCTTCTCGGCCAGCGTGGCGACGATGAGCGAGTGGTGGTAGGACCCGGGCGCCTCCTCGGAGAGCTGACGGAAGACGGGCAGGTCCGAGTTCATCAGCTCGAGGAGCTTGGCCCCCGTGACGAAGCCGAAGGCCGACTCGAAGAGCGGCAGGAGGAGGAACGCCAGGACGGCGCTGGCCGCGCCGCCGACGACGCCCATGGCGGCCTCGGCCGGGAACAGGGCGAAGCTCAAGCGTCTCTCGATGAGGTTGAAGACCAGGATGACGAAGGCGTTGACGGCCGGCAGGAAGATGAACCCCGCCCTGAGGGTGGCCGCCCGGTAGCGCCGCTTGTAGTGCCGGACGCCGTAGATCGCGGCCAGGCCCCCGAGGAAGGAGAAGATCGTCAGGAGGAAGTTGCCGCCGAGCAGGACCCCTGCGGTCAGGCTGTTGAGGATGATGAAGAGGAGGGTCAGCTGGTCGGGGACGAGGAAGGCGAAGATCAGGGCGCCGGTCTGGAGCGGGAAGGCGTAGAAGTAGGTCTCGAGGCGGGCCAGGGCGGGCGTCGTGACCGCCCCGCTGACCGTGACGGCCAGGGTGAAGAACAGCTTGTAGAGGACCAGGCTGCCGATGAGGGCGCCCGAGGTCATCCGGAAGTGCTTATCGGCCAGGCGGGGCTTGAAGCCCGTCCTGAGGATGTACCAGAGCGTGGCGAGGAGGAAGAGGTAGAGGAAAAGGTGGCCCGCGAAGACCGGCACCCAGCTCGACCGCCGCCGGAGGCGCTCGTTGTACTGGCCCAGGATCCTGAGCGTCTCGGCCGTGACCTCGTCGCCCTTCCGGACGATGACCCGGTCCTTCTTGACGAGG
>CAZFBC010000214.1:0-4229 GCA_964517245.1 uncultured Eubacteriales bacterium
AGGAGGCGGCCATGGCCGCCCTCGTCGAGCTCATCGCCAACCGCTTCGACGAGAAGGAGTGATCCGGATGGACATCACCCGGCTGCGCGGCATCGGGGTCTCGCCGGGGATCGCCATGGGCGAGGCCCTCCTGCCCAAGCGGGTCGTCTTCACCTCGCGCAAGGAGATCATCGCCGACGCCCAGGTGCCGGACGAGATCGGGCGCCTCCGGCGGGCCCTCGACCTCACCCGCGGCGACCTCGTTCGGATCAAGGACGGCGTCCGGGAGAAGATGGGCCCGGACAGCTCCCTCATCTTCGAGGCCCACCTCCTCATCCTCGAGGACCCCTCCCTGGTCGGCGGGCTCGAGGCCGTCATCCGCGACGAGAAGACCCGGGCCGAGTGGGCCCTGTCCAAGGCCAACGCCCGTTTCGAGCAGCTCTTCGAGGCTCTCACCGACGAATACTTCCGGCAGCGGAGATCGGACGTCTCGGACGTCCTGAAGCGCGTCTACCGGAACCTCGACGCGAACCGCGAGAAGGAGAAGCAGCCCCAGCGGGAGCACGTCCTGGTCGCCCACGAGCTCCTGCCTTCCGAGGCCGCCCTGCGGCTGAGCAAGGAGCTGACCCTGGCCGTCGCCCTGGACATGGGCGGCCAGACCTCGCACACGGCCATCCTGGCCCGCTCCCTCGGCATCCCGGCCGTTCTCGGCCTGCGGGACATCACGCGGCAGGTCCGGGAGGGCGAGTTCGTCATCGTCGACGGCACCGACGGCGAGGTCATCATCGACCCGCCGCCGGCCGTGCGCCGCGAGTTCCAGGCCAAGAAGGAGAAGTACGAAGCCTACGGCCGGGAGCTCCAGAAGACGGCCAAGCTCAGGTCCGAGACGCTCGACCGCGTCCGCTTCGTCCCCCAGGCCAACATCGAGCTCCCCGAAGAGATCGGCACGGCCCTGGCCATGGGCGCGGAGGGCGTCGGCCTCTTCCGCTCGGAGTTCATCTACCTCCGGCGGGAGTCCCTGCCGACCGAGGAGGACCACTTCGAGATCTACTCCCGGCTGGCCCGGGGCGCGCACCCCCGCCCGGTCACCATCCGGACGCTGGACATCGGCGGGGAGAAGAGCCTGCCCCAGCTCAACATCGAGAAGGAGCCGAACCCCGCCCTGGGCCTGCGGGCCGTGCGGTTCTCCCTGCGGAACAAGGACCTCTTCCGGGTCCAGCTGCGGGCCATCCTGCGGGCCAGCGCCGGGAAGAACGTCCGCGTCCTCGTGCCCATGGTCACCGAGGTCGACGAGGTGCTCGAGGTCCGGGACATCTTCGAGGGCGTCAAGGGGGAGCTCCGGGCCAAGGGCCAGGCCTTCGACGAGAAGATCCCCCTGGGCGTCATGATCGAGGTGCCGGCCGCCGCCGCCCTGGCCGACGTCATCCTGAAGGAGGTCGACTTCGTCAGCATCGGGACGAACGACCTCATCCAGTACCTTTTGGCGGTCGACCGGGCCAACGAGTTCGTGACCCACCTCTACAAGCCGTTCCACCCCGCCGTCCTGCGCCTCATCCGGTCCGTCATCCAGGCCGCGCTGCGGGCCGAGAAGGACGTCGTCGTCTGCGGCGAGATGGCCGCGGACACCCTCGCCGCCGTCGTCCTGATGGGCTTCGGCCTGCGGACCTTCAGCATGAACCCCATCTTCATCCCGCGCATCAAGAAGGCCCTCCGGTCGATCGAGTGCCGGACCGCGGAGAAGATCGCCGGGGAGACGCTGAAGCTGCGCAGCGCCAAGGAGATCGAGGAGTACGTCGTCGAGGAGATCCTGGTCCGCCACCCCCAGGTGTTCCTGACCGGCCAGCCGGCCGCGGCGTCACCGCGCAAACAGGGGGCGGGTCAGTCCCGCCGGTAGTCGTCCGCGAGGCGCACGATGTCCTCCTCGGACGAGGGGCCGAGCCAGATCTCCATGATGCGGGCGGGCCGGTCGCCGACGTTCCGGGCCCGGTGGCGGACGCGGCGGGGGATGAAGATCTCCTCGTCCGGCGCGGCCGCCCAAACGCGGTCGCCGGCCGTGATCTCGAGCCCGGGGTCGAGGGCCACCCAGAACTCGTCCCGGCGCTCGTGGTACTGGAGGGAGAAGCGGCCGCCGGGCTCGACGGTGATGATCTTGACGGCGCTCGCGCCCTCGTGGGGGAACCGGCGGAACCGGCCCCAGGGGCGGACATCGTCGACGATGCCGGCCCGGTAGCCGGCTTCGTCGAGAGGCTTTTCGCTCACGGGCTAAAAGGGGATGTCGTCGTCGGAGCCGCCCGGGCCGCCGGCGGCCTCGTCGACCGCCGGGAACTCGTCCTCGGCCGCGGCCGCGCCCCGGCCGCCGCCCCGCGGGAACTCCTCGTCCAGGTTCCTGGTGTCGGAGGTCCCCGAGCTCTCCTCGCGCCTGCCGAGCAGGACGATCTTGTCGGCCACGACCTCGGTCACGGTCCGCTTGTTCCCTTCCCTGTCCTGGAAATCCCGGGTCCGCAGCTTGCCTTCGATGAGGACCTGCTTGCCCTTGTCGAGGTACTTGTCGCAGAAATCCACCAGCTGCGGGAACCAGACGACGATCTTGTGCCACTCCGTCTTGTCCTTCTGTTCCCGGGTGGTGGGGTTGAACAGCCGCTCGCTGGTGGCCAGCGAGAAGCGGGCGGACGAGCGGCCGGACTGCGGGTGGCTCTGGATCTCGGGCTTGCGGCCCAGGTTGCCGACGAGGATGACCTTGTTCAGGCTGTTCTTGTCTCTCATCTTTCTGTCAGCTCTCGGATCTTGTCCTGGGCGATCCGGCTCTCCTCCTCGAGGGGGTACTTGGCGACGAGGATCTTGAGCGCGGCCAGGGCCTCGGCCTTGCGGCCGAGCTCGACGAAGCTGAGTCCTTTCTTGAGATGGGCGGCCGCGGCCTTGTCCCCCTGGGGGTAGCCCTGGATGAGCTCGTCGAAGGCGTCGATGGCCTCGTCGAACTTCCGCTGGCTGTAGCGGCACTCGCCGATCCAGTAGAGGGCGTTGTCGGCCAGGGGGCTCTCCGGGAACTGCTGGCGGTAAAGCTTGAAGCCGTCGACGGACAGGTCGTAGTTGCCCTTGAGATAGTCGTTGTAGGCCATGGAGTAGGCCTCCTGGGGCGACATCGTCGGGGCCGGGGGCGGCGGGGCCGGCGCGGGCTTGGGCTTCGCCTCGGCGGGCGCCTTGGCCGCCGGCCGCGCGTCCGGCTTCTTCTCCTCCTGCGGCTCGGCGGCCGGAGCCCCCTGGAGGGCCGGCGCCGCGGCCTGGGCGGCCGAGATCTGCTGGAGCTCGAGCGTCATCTGGTCGAGCTTGCGGAGGATGTCGCGGTACTGGGCCGGGACGGCCCGCAGGCCTTCCTCGATGCCGGCCTGCCCGGCGACCGACTGGCGGACGAGGTCGGCCAGGGCCTTGACCTGCTCCTCGAGGGCGCGGATCCGGTCGGAGCTCTGCTCCAGCCGGGCGTGGAGGTCCTGGATCTGGAGCTTGAGGACCTGGACGTCGTCGTAGACGAGCTCGTAGGCCTTCTTGCTCTTGTCCTGCCCGGCCGCGGCCAGGACCAGGACGGCGAGGAAGAAGGCCCCGAATCCGGCTCTGCGCAACTCTTACTTCTCGATGACGAGGAACTGGGCGCGCCGGTTCATCTGCCAGGCGCTCTCGTCGTGGCCCGGGTTGATGGGCTGGCTCTTGCCGTAGGAGATGATCCTGATCCGGTCGGACGCGATGCCCAGGGACAGGAGGTAGTCCTGGGCGCTCTTGGCCCGCTTCTCGCCGAGGGCGAGGTTGTACTCCTCGGTGCCGCGCTCGTCGCAGTGGCCTTCGACGAGGATCTTGGCCGTCCGGAACTTCTTCAGCCAGTCGGCGTTGCCTTCGAGGGTGGCCCGGGCGTCCTCGCGGACGACGGCGCGGTCGTAGTCGAAGTAGATCGTCCCGAGGGGCTTTTCGAGGTTGATCTGCTCGAGGGACTTGCGGAGGTAGAGCTCCTCTTCGCTGAGCTGGGGCTCCTGGACGACGGGCGCCTCGACCTTCTCGACCTGGGGCTGTTCCTGGGCCTGCGGGGGCGGGGGCGGGATCTCTTTGGGCTTCTTCTTGCAGGAGACGGCGAGGGAGAAGACGAGGACGATAGCGAGGGAATAAATGAGCAGCTTTTTCATAGAACCTCCTAAAAATTCGCGTCTCTTGCCCTCGGAGCCGACGGCGCGACGCATTATCTCATTCATTTTATACCTTTTCAGGGG
>CAZFBC010000215.1:0-4204 GCA_964517245.1 uncultured Eubacteriales bacterium
ACGGGTCGCCCCGCATGAGAAAGAGGTTCAAGAAACGTCGCTCTGGTCAAGCCAGCCTTCCCGCAGGACCTTGAAAGATCCGTTGGTTGTGTCGAGTTCATAGATGCTGAAGTTCGTGGCGATGTCGAATCCCTCATCTCTCACGGCGAAGTTCAGCGAGGCCGAGCCAAGCTGGTCGTCGCTCTTGATCCGGTGGAACACGCCCGCGCCCCAGGCGAGGATCCCCGCGCCTTCATGGACGGTCACGCCGTCCTTATCTATCCTGTCCTCGGAGATCCGGAATGTTTCGGCCCTGCCGCACGGCGGCCAGTAAAGCTCCACCTCTCTCGAGCCATGAAGGACGACGAGATGGTCTTCCTGGTTCCGATGCATGTACCAGGGCCTCGCGATTCGATCCACCGGCCCCGGGGAAACCGCTCCCCCGTCGTGGATGACCCGGTCGATCGCGCCTATCTTCGGGAACTCTTCCATAGGGAATAGATGGAACCGCACGCCCGGAGTTCTGCGGAAGGGCTTCAGAGGTATCACGCGGTAGGGAACTGTCTTTTCAAAGGCCATCGCGAACACTCCTTACATCGATCTTCTCCGTATCGTGACGACGCCGAGATACCCGTCGACGGTCAGGTCGTCCCCGGTCCTGATGGCGTGGGCCGCATCGGGAACGCCCGTCACGCAAGGTATGCCGTATTCCCTGGCGACGATCGCTCCGTGGATGAGCATCCCGCCCCGACGCTCGACGATCCCTCCCGCGACAGAGACCGCGTAGGTCATCTCGGGCCCTATCGAGTCGCACACGAGGATCTCCCCGGGTTCAAGGTCCTTGAGCTGTCCGGGGTCGACAACGACCCGGGCCTTCCCCCGGACAATCCCTTTGGACGCGGGCTGGCCCCTGAGCTGTTTCGCGCGCACCTCGGCCGCGCCGCGTTCTCTCGCCGGGCCGGTCTTGCCGCGGACCGGAGCCTTGTCCAACTCCCTCACAAGCTTGTGTCGCAGAAGCGCGGAAAGGGTTCTTTTCGAGCCTCCGCGCACGAGGCTCTCGTCTATCCTGCGGCGCGCCTCCTCGGCCGTTTTTTTAAGCTCGCGCTCTATTCCTGCCAGGTAGACGTTGTCATCGTCTCTCATCGCGTAACTCGACCTGGCAAGGGTCAGGAGATCAAGGCCGCGTCGCCGGTCCTTCTTGGGGAATCGGGAGAGGAACCTTTTCTCGAGGCCCGCGGCCGCAGCGCGTCCGCCCGACTTTCCTTTCCGGGGCCCAAACGGCATTTTGGCGAGAAGATCGGCCAGCTTCCTATGATCCTCCAGGTCGCCGCTGATCATTCCGAACCGGTTGAAAAGTCTCTTGCGTAGGGCGTCGAACCTGGCCGCGCCGGTCGGCCCGCCTTTTCTCACAACCCTGAGCGAGGGCTTTCCCCTGCGGACCATCGCGGACATCTCCGCCAGGATAGCGTCGCGCTGCATGCTGAGCGTGCGACCGGTCCGCAGGAGCTCGACGAATTCGTGAGGGTCGCGGGGCTTGACAAGGTCGTTGTACACCCGGCCGAAGAGCCTCGCGCCGTGACCGTAGGGAATGAACTCGTCCCAATACGTCCTGTTCCACCGCGCGAAAACCGCCGTTCTCCGCTCAAGTTCTCCCGCGAGCTCCGCGTCTGACATCTCGGCGGGGTCCTTATCTCTCATGCGGCGCGTTTCTTCGGCCATGGCCGGGAGGAGATCCCCCTCGATCCTTTTTCTGAGCTCCGAGAGGTTTTCGAAAGATCGCTTCAGGGAGAGATCGAAGACGCTTCTTTGAGAGAGCCCCGTGTCCGGGGTCGTCGTAATAGGACGGGATTGAAGCGCGAAAAGGTCATTCCTTCGGAAGGTCCACTCGACATCCTGCGGGCTCCCGAAGAGCTTCTCGGCTGAAAGCGCCAGCCTGGCGACCTCTCTGACCCGCTCGGCCTTCAGCAATCCGGCGGTCCTGTTGCCGGACCGCTTGGCCGAAGATGAAGGGGCACTGTAAGATATCCGTCCACCCGAACCTCTTTCCACGGACCAGCGGTGAGGTTCTTTCCTGCCGTCGACGAGGCGCGCGTTGAGTCCCGGGACGGCTTCTATCACGATCCCTCGGCCGCGAACGGGGTCCAGACTGAATACGACGCCGGAGACCTCTCCCCGGACGAGCTTCTGCAGGATCACGGCCATTCCTCCGGAAGCGGGATCGAGGCCCAGCTCTTTCTTGTACAGGAACGCGGCGTCCGACCAGAGAGAAGCCCAAACGTGGAGCACGCTTTCCATCACGGCTTTCTCGCCCTTGACGTCGACATACGATTCGTGAACCCCGGCGTAAGAGGCGCTCGCGGAATCCTCGGAAAGGGATGAAGACCTGACCGCCGCGCTTTTCCCGCCAAGGAGGGCGTTCGCGAACGAGGTGATCTCCCGGAGCATGCCAGGTGGGAAGATCCCGCCGTTCACAAGGTTCCTTATCCGCTGGCTCGCGTCCCACATCTCTTCCCAACGCATGTCCTTGAGCTCTTTGCGGCCGAGTTCTATGGCGATCTTGCCGTCCAAGCCGTTAAAGGTAAGGAAGTCCCGGAAAGCTTGGACGGTGATGCAGCCGCCGGGAGGGATGCGCCCGCCTTTCTTGGCGAGGAGGGCGAGCGCCGCGGCCTTGCCCCCGACCCTGCCGCGGTCGGTGTCCTTGATATCCTCTAAGCGGCGGATCAGCCACATCAGCGCGGTACCAATTCTTCGACGTCCTGGAACCTCGAGACGGCGTAATAGACCTTCACCCGGACCGCGAAAAGGGCTACCCCCGGGGAAGAAACGAATTCTTCGAGATACGGATGCCGGGCGGTCAAGGATCTTTTCCCCCTCCGTTCCGCGGCGCCCGAAAGCTCTTTGGCGTCGCCGAGGGCCGTGATCCCGACCGCAGCGATCAGGTCCCGTGCCGTGTTCTTCCGGTTATCGAAGAAAAGCGCCACGCGCGGGCAACGTCGGATGTTCCCGTATTTCACGCTGGCCCGGGACGTCGCGAAGATCAATTGTTTGAGGTCGCCCGATACCGAATAGGACACGATATTCTGATAGGGATAATCCACCCCGCGGGTGGCCAGGATGCCCAGTCGTTGCCCCTTGAGGACGGTCTTTATGCGCGAGAATGACGTCCTGCTATTCATATTGTTTTTTCCCCGTGTCGTCGCCGACAAGGGGAAGAACGGAAACTACCCTGAACGTGACGAGCGACGCGCCCTGGAGATATTTTTCGCCGCAATAAGGCCCGGGGTATTCTTCGCGACACGCCGAGGCGACAGCGGCGGCTTCCCTCGTCTCGTTCTCGTATTCGAGGAAAAGCCTCACGCCCGTCCACCCCTCGCCGTTCTCCTTGAAAAGATAAGCCGCGTACGGGTTCTTTCGCACGTTGGCGATGGATAGCCGGTCGGACATGATGAAGGCCACCCGCCCGTCGTCAGCGACCTTGGGCCTCGCGTAGACCGCGGAATCGACTTTGCCTTTTTCGTCCGCGGTGCTCAGCACCCCGAGACCTTTCTTGTTTTGGAAATATTCCTTGAGTTCCATAGGCCCCTCCCGTTCGAGCTTAACGATTCGACGGACGCGAATAGATCGCGAGAAGATTATAACATGAGGTCGGACCTTCCAGATATCGCTTGAACGGCTCGGATCTATCGCTGGGATGCAGCCCTTGGGTTGCGACTTTGTCGGGTCGAAGGAGGTGGATATGGCCAGGAAGCGTTTAGTCGAATTGAAGGGCGACCGTTTTCCCGCTTCTAGAATCCCCTGGCCGGGCCGCCCGTGCGCACAATTCTGAGCACACCTTCAATCAGTGAACTCGCATCTCATTCATTTCTTTTCAGAAATGAAGGCAGTCCAGCTGCTTTCTGAGCAGCGGGTCGGGAGTTCGAGTCTCTCCAGGCGCGCTTTCCTGACAGGGTCTCGCGGCCGAGGCTCTCATTCCGCCCTCGAACGCCTAAGGCGACATTGCCGAAGTTCTGAGGTTCGAATCCGAGACGGAGCGGGCTTCAGGATCATAACATGTTGGCGAAAAGAAAGGGCGGCCCCCGGTCTTGGAGGCCGCCCTCGAGGAATCCCGAAAAACTAAACGCAGATTGTGCCGGGATTACTTCGGCAGGATCACGGCATCGATGACATGAATGACGCCGTTGGAGCAGACGATGTCCGTCTTGACGATCTTGGCGTTGTCGGCCAT
>CAZFBC010000216.1:0-4204 GCA_964517245.1 uncultured Eubacteriales bacterium
GACTGGATGATGAAGACGTCCTCGCCGCGGACGTTCTCGTCGATGTAGAAGTGGATCTCGCCGTCGCTGAAGCGGTCGAGAACGCACCGCCCGAGGTCGATCTTCAGGTAGTCGACGATCTCCAGGGCCAGGGCCGTGTTCGAGCTGCCGGTGAAAATCTTCATCGTTCTTCCCTCGTCCTCTATCGTCCGAACTGGGGCGGGAGGATTCGAACCTCCGATGACGGAGCCAAAGTCCGTTGCCTTACCGCTTGGCTACGCCCCAGCGCCGAGCTGGGTCCGATAGCCCTCCCGCGGCAAGGTCGCCGCGAGACGGGCCTCCGCCGTGCCGGGGAGCCTCTTCCGCGCCGCCGCGGCGCTGGCCGTGTCGGGGAAAAGCCCGTACACCGCCGAGCCCGATCCGCTGACCTGGGCGAGCAACGCCCCCTGCCCGAGAAAAAAGCTCTTCCAGAGCTCGAGCTCGGGATAGGCCCGGAAAATGACGCGCTCCAGGTCGTTTTCCAAGAGACCGAAGTCCTTGGACGCCAGAAAGCGCACAATTTTACTGTCTTTGCCCGCGGAAGTCAAGGACGGCCCCACGCCGGCGTAGATGGACGGGGTGGGGATGGGGAACGGCGGAAAGACGAGGAGGCAGGGGAGGGGGGCGAAGTCGTCGAGGGGCGTCAGCCTGTCCCCGATGCCCTCCCCCAGGCAGAGCCCCCCCAGGAGAAAATAGGGGACATCGGCCCCCAGTCTCCGGGCCAACGGGGCCAGCTCCCCGGTCCCCAGCCCGAGGCCCCACATCCCGTCGAGGGCGAGGAGGGTCGCCGCGGCGTTGGCGCTGCCGCCGCCGAGGCCGCGGCCCGCCGGCACGCTCTTCCGGACGGTGATGCGGGCCCCGCGCGCGGCGCCCGTTCTTTCGAGAAGGAGCCGGGCCGCGCGGTGGACCAGGTTGGTCGCGTCCCAGGCCACCGAAGGGTCGTCCCCGGACAGGTCGACGACGCCGGCCGGCGCGGGCGCGAAGTCGAGCTCGTCGGCGATCGCGACCGTTTGGAAGAGCGTCCGGATGTCGTGGTAGCCGTCCGGGCGCTTCCCGACGATCTCGAGGCCGAGGTTGATCTTGGCGAACGACTTGACGGTCATCGGTCGAGGAGCCCCAGGATGCCGTCCCACGACCGCGGCGCGTAGGAGCGGAGGAAGGCCGCGTCGAAGGCCCCCTCGCGCGGCTCCGGGTTGAAACCGAGCTTGAGGATCTTCACCCGGCCCGAGGTCCCGGGCCCGGACAGGGCGATCTCGCGCGGCACCGCCGCGCCGGGGAAGAAGGCCAGGACGGCGAAGCCGAAGCCGTCCCGGACGCCGCCCGCGACGCGCTCGCGCCCGTCGCGGTCCACGCTCCAGGCGCCCTCCCCGGACGCCTCGCCCCATCTCCCGGAGAGAAGCCGGACCGCCTCGTCGGGAAGCAGCCGTACGCCGAGGATCCTCTCCATCATGACGCCGGCGTCGTCCTCGGCGTAGACCTTCTTCCCCGGCAGGGCGAAGAAGGCCCGGCCGTCGCGGAAGAGGACCAGGAAGACCGGCCGCCCGACGGGGTCGACGGCCTCGACCCGGCCGAAGCCGGGCCGCCGGAAGAGGAAGGCGAACCGGCCCTTGAGCGCCGCGTCCCGGCCCGCGACGGCGGCCGAGGCGAAGCCCTCGACGGCCTCGACCTCGCACGACGGCGGGACGAGCGTCGGGACCCGGCGGGAGCACGCGGCGGACGCGGCGACGAGGAGGAGGATCGGGATCGCGATCAGGCGCCGGCCGCGCGCGGCCGGCTCAATGGAAGCCATAATCTTCGGTCTTGGGCGGCTTCTTCCTGCCGCCGGCCTCGTCCTCGAGCCGCTTTCTCCTGGCGAGAGGATAGAACGGCGACTTGATCCGCCGCCCGAAGCAGGACATGTTCGGCTTGAGGATGAGCAGGACGACGAAGGCCGCGAAGATGATCAGGACGGCGGTCATGCTCCACGTCATCGTTCGACTCCCTGCGCCCCTGCCGGCCGGCGGCGCGGGCGGCTCACTCGTGGCTTTCGGGCTCTTCCTGGAAGATCGGGATCTTGGATCTCTCTTTTTCCTTCCCGATGTATTGACCGACACAAAACGCGGCGCCCATCGTCAGCACGGCGAGCAGGAATTTGAAGAAGCCTTTCATCTGAACCTTCCCTTCCTCAATTTTATTGAAATCCGGCGAAAAGTCAATTTGCAATTTCACGGGGCCGCCGATATAGTGAGGACAGGGAGGCCCGGGCGCCGCGCTGCGGAAAACGCCGATGAAAAACGTCCTGTGCGCGCTGGCCGCCGTCGGCCTGCTCGCCGCGGCCGCGGCGGGCCAGGGCGTCCGGCCCGCGGCCTTCGCCGGGCGGTTCTACACGGCCGACCCGGCCCGGCTGGCCGCGGAGGTCGACGGCTACCTCGCCGCCGCCGCCCCGGCCGGACCTCCCTCCGGAACCGTCGTCGCCCTCATCGCCCCCCACGCCGGATACGTCTATTCGGGCCCGACGGCCGCCGCGGCCTACGCCTTCGTCCGGGGCCGCGCCGTCGACACGGTCGTCATCGTGGGACCGTCCCATCGCTTCGCCTTCGAGGGCGTGTCCGTCTGGCCGGACGGCGGCTTCGAGACCCCGCTCGGGATCGCCCGCGTCGACGCCGCCCTGGCCGGGGAGCTCGCCCGGGCCGCCCGATCCCGGTTCCGCCCGGAAGCCTTCGCCGAGGAGCATTCGGTCGAGGTCCAGGTCCCGTTCGTCCAGAGGGCCCTGCCCGGGGCGTCCATCGTCCCCGTCGTCATGGGCCGCCAGACGCGCGAGACCATCCGGGCCTTCGCCGCCGCCCTGGCCAAGAGCTGCAAGGGCAAGCGCGTCCTCGTCGTCGCCTCGACGGACCTGTCCCACTTCCTGCCCGAGCGCCGGGCCAAGGCCACGGACGCGGAAACGGCCGCCCTCATCGAGGCCATGAAGACCGAGACGATCATCCGCAGGACGGAGGCCGGGGACAACATCATGTGCGGCGGCGGCCCGGTCGCGGCCGCCCTCCTCTACGCCGGGAAGGCCGGCCGAGCGCGGGTCGAGATCCTCGGCCGGACCGATTCGTCCGCTTTCGGCGGCCCCGTCGTCGGCTATCTCGCCGCCGCGGTCCTCGCGGGCGAGGCGCCGGACCCGGACGCGTTCACGCTGACCGCCGAAGAGAAAGCGGCGCTTCTGAAGGCGGCACGCGCGGCGGTCGAGGCGGCCGCCGCCGGGGAGGCCCCGCCGCCGCCGGCCTCCGGATACGCGAAGTTCGACGAGCCCCGGGGCGTCTTCGTGACCCTGCGGAAGAAGGGCGGGCTCCGCGGCTGCGTCGGCTTCGCCGAGCCGGTGGACGCGCTCGGCCGCTCCGTCGTCCAGGCGGCGGCCTACGCGACGACCGGGGACCCCCGCTTTCCGCCCGTCCAGCCCGCCGAGCTCCGGGCGATCGCCGTCGAGGTCTCGGTCCTCACCCCGCTCCGCGAGATCGCCGACGCGCGCCGGGTCGAGGTCGGCCGTCACGGCCTGGTCGTCTCCCGCGGGGAGCGGCGCGGCCTGCTCCTGCCCCAGGTCCCCGTCGAGAACGGGTGGGACCGGGAGACCTTCCTCGGGCAGGCCTGCCTCAAGGCCGGGCTCCCGGCCGACGACTGGCGGCGCGGCGCCCGGATCCAGGTTTTCGAAGCCATCGTCTTCCACGAGTAGGCCCGCGGAACGGGGACACCCTTTCGGCCGCATAGGACCTCGAGGATCGTCGTCGGCCTCGCCGGGTGTAGGCCGGGGGGGGTGTCGCCGGAGCGAGCATCAAGCGGTGATTTAGGCTTCACGGGGCGGAGATGCGCACTTCTCCCATCAGCTCCGGACCGGGAAGCCGTGAAGAATCACCGCAGCGAGCGGAGGCGATCCCCGAGGCCCGGCGTCCGGGGAGGCCTCATCTTGCGAGCCGGAATCTGCTATAATAAGGCTTCTTTCGAACGGGAGTTCATCGCGATGCCGATCTACGAATATCAGTGCACGGCGTGCCGGCACGTCTGCGAAGTCCTGCAGAAGGCCGGGGACAAGCCCCCCCGGAAGTGCCCCGAGTGCGGCGGCCCCGTGGTCAAGCTCGTCTCCTCGCCGGCCATCCAGTTCAAGGGCGCCGGCTGGTACGTCACCGACTACGCCAAGAAGGCCCCCGCGCCCGCCGCGGCCAAG
>CAZFBC010000217.1:0-1473 GCA_964517245.1 uncultured Eubacteriales bacterium
GGCCTCGGGCGACCCACCCTGCTGTTGGACATCTGATACTTTTATAGGCCTTTTTTGCGGCGGAATCAAGGGGGATGGGGTTTGACTCGCCGCCGCCCCTGCTGATATCCTGAGCGGGCGGAAGAACGCGGGGAGAAAGGACGCGAGCATGGACGGACGGACGGCCTTCGTTCAGAGAATCCTGGCCCTGACCCTGGCCTCGGCCGCGGGCCTCGTCTTCGCCTCCTGCGCCGGGCCCGAGCGCCCGGCCGTCCCGACGGACGGGGCCCGGGTCAGGCCGGGCGTCGAGGTCTTCCTCGAGAAGCACCTCGACCTCGTCGCGGGCAAAAGGGTCGGCCTGATCACCAATCCGACGGGCGTCGACGGGGCGCTGCGGACGACGGTCGACCTCTTCCAGGCCGAGCCGTCCGTCGAACTCGTCGCCCTCTACGGCCCGGAGCACGGCGTCCGGGGCAACGCCCAGGCCGGGGAGTACGTGCCGTTCACCTTCGACGACAAGTTCGGGCTGCCGGTGTTCAGCCTCTACGGGCAGTCCTTCAAGCCGGAGCCGGGCATGCTCACGAGGATCGACGAGTATATGCGCTCGTTCGACACGGAGGAGGCGGGCAAGGTGCCCGAGGCGGCCATGGTCGAGGGCGTCGACGTCATGGTCTTCGACATCCAGGACGTCGGGACGCGCGTCTACACTTACGTGGCGACCATGGCCTACGCCATGCAGGCCGCGGCCGGGGCCGGGATCGATTTCGTCGTCCTCGACCGGCCCAACCCCGTCAACGGCGTCACGATGGAGGGGCCCGTCCTCGAGTACCCCGCCTACAGCTCTTTCGTCGGGCTCTACCCGGTCCCCGCGCGTCACGGCCTGACCTCCGGCGAGCTGGCGCGGCTGTTCAACGACAGGTTCCTGGAGCCCAAGGCCCGGCTGACGGTCGTCCCCGTGGAGGGGTGGAAGCGGGAGACGTGGTTCGACGGGACGGGGCTTCCCTGGGTCATCCCGTCGCCGAACATGCCGACGCCCGAGACGGCCGCCGTCTATCCGGGGCTCGTGGCCCTCGAGGGGACGAACCTGTCCGAGGGCCGGGGGACGACCAGGCCGTTCGAGCTGTTCGGGGCGCCCTGGATCGACGCCCGCGAGCTGACCGTGAAGCTCAACGGCCTGGGGCTCCCGGGCGTGCGTTTCCGGGAGGCCTGGTTCACGCCCTGGTTCTCGAAATTCGCGGGTCGGCTCTGCGGCGGCTGCCAAGTTCACGTGACGGACCGGGACGCGTTCCGGCCGTTCGCGACGGCGCTCCACGTCGTCAAGACGGTCCGGGACGCCTATCCGGCGGAGTTCGCCTTCCACGCGGACTACTTCGACAAGGTCATGGGCACGGCCTCGGTCCGGACGGCCCTCGAGGCGGGGACCCCGGTCGCGGCCATCGTCGACGGCCTCGCCGCCGGCCTGGAGGCTTTCGCCGCCCTCCGCCGCCCCTACCT
>CAZFBC010000217.1:1573-4190 GCA_964517245.1 uncultured Eubacteriales bacterium
AAGGAGAGTGACGCCATGGCGACGAAGCCCCCCCGCTACGCCCTGTCCAACCCCCTGTCCCTGCTGCTCGACAAGCCCGCCGCGGATTTCACCCGGGCCGACCTGCTCAAGATCATCGAGTCGAAGGGCATCGAGCGGGTCACCTTCCACTATCTGGCGATCGACGGCAAGCTCAAGGAGCTCACGGTCCCGGCCGCCGACCCCTACCACATCGAGGCCGTCCTGGCCGAAGGGGAGCGGGTCGACGGCTCGTCCCTCTTCAAGGGCATGGTCGACATGGCGCTTTCGGACCTCTACGTCGTGCCCCGGTACCGCTCGGCCTTCTTCAACCCCTTCGACGAGGGCAGCCTCGACTTCGTCTGCCGCTACCTGACCAAGGACGGCACGCCCGCGCCCTTCACGCCGGACAGCATCCTGGCCCGGGCCGCGGCCCTGTTCCGCAAGACGACCGGCCTCGAGCTCAACGCCCTGGGCGAGCTCGAGTTCTTCCTCCTGACCCAGCCCGCCGACCGGTCCTATCCCGTCGAGCCCCACCGCGGCTACCACGGCTCGGGGCCCTTCACCAAGAGCGGCCCCATCCTCCACGAGATGGTCGGGCACATCGCCCGGGTGACGGGCGCGGTCAAGTACGCCCACAGCGAGAACGGCTTCATCGACCCGGTCCGCAGCGACGTCCCCGAGATCGCCGGCCGCCTGGCCGAGCAGCTCGAGATCGAGTTCCTGCCCCGCCCGATCGAGACGGCGGCCGACGACCTCGTCCTCGGCCGCTGGATCATCCGCAACACGGCCTTCCGCCACGGGGCGATCGCCACCTTCACGCCCAAGCTCGAGGAGGGCGTCGCCGGCAGCGGCCTGCACTTCCACCTGGAGCTGGCCAAGAAGGGCCGGAGCGTCATGCGGGACGGGGACGGCAAGCTCTCGGCCGAGGCCCGCAAGCTCATCGGCGGCCTGTGCGAGTACGCCGACTCGCTGACCGGGTTCGGCAACACCGTCTCGTCCGCCTACCTCCGGCTGGTCCCGAACCAGGAGGCGCCGACCCGCATCTGCTGGAGCGACCTCAACCGCAGCGCCCTCATCCGCGTCCCCCTCGGCTGGTCCGGCGCCGGCGGTCTGGCCCGCAAGGTCAACCCGGCCGACACGGCGGAGTTCGTCGACGAGCGGGGCGGCCGCCAGACCGTCGAGATCCGCAGCCCCGACGGCAGCGCCATGGTCCACCTGACGCTGGCCGGCATCGCCATGGCCGCCAACTGGGCCTTCAAGGGCGACCTCGCCCTCTTCAAGGAGTACGGCCCGCTCGAGCTGGCCGACAACCTCTACGTCAAGGGCAACATCTTCGCCGACAAGGAGCTGCTCAAGCGCCTGCCCGTCCTGCCGGCGAGCTGCGTCGAGTCGAGCCGGGTCCTCCTCCGGAAGCGCGGCCACTACGAGCGCGACGGCGTCTTCCCCCCGAGCGTCATCGACTACACCGTCGCGATGCTCCAGGCCGAGAACGACGAGTTCATGAACAAGCGGCTGACCGACCTCCCGGCCCACGACCGCCTCCACGAGATCCGCAAGATCATGCACAAGGACCTGCACAAGAATTGAGCCGCGACGCCATGACCTCGCGGGAGCGGTGGCGGGCCCTGTTCGCCCGCCAGAAGCCCGACCGCGTCCCGACCGACTACTGGGCCACTGCGGAGTTCGACCGCAAGCTCAGGCGCCGCCTCGGCTGCCGGACCCGCCGGCAGATGCTCGACCGCCTCGGCGTCGATTACGAGGTCCGGCTCCAGCCCCGCTACGCCGGCCCCCGCCTGCCGCGCCTGCAGGACGAGTTCGGCCGCCGCTTCCGCCTCGTCGGCTACGGGACCGGGGCCTACCGCGAGTGCGTCCATTCCCCCCTGGCCGGGTTCGGGAGCGTGGCCGAGATCGAGCGGGGCTACGTCTGGCCGACGGCCGACTGGTGGGACTTCTCCGACGTCCCGCGCCAGGCCCGGGCCAACCCGGCCCACCCGCTGCGCGGCGGGGGCTCCGAGCCGTTCCTCATCTACAAGGAGCTGCGCGGCCCGGAGCAGGCCTTCGTGGACCTCGTCGAGAACCCGGAGATCGCCCATTACTGCCTGGACAAGCTGTTCGGCCTGGCCTACGACTGCGCCCTGCGCATCTACGAGGCCGCGCCCGGCCGGATCGACATCTCCTACATCGCCGAGGACATGGGCGGCCAGACCGACCTGATGGTCTCGGTCCGCCACATCCGAGAGTTCCTCCTGCCCGGCATGAAGCGGATGATCGACCTCGCCCACCAGGCCGGGGCCTACGCCTTCCACCACAACGACGGCAGCTGCTGGCGCATTATTCCCGACATGATCGCCCTCGGCATCGACCTGCTCAACCCCCTCCAGTGGCGCTGTCCGGGCATGGAGCGGGAGCGGCTCAAGAGGGAGTTCGGCCCGCACGTCGTCCTGCACGGCGGCATGGACAACCAGCACACCCTGCCCTTCGGAACGGTCGACGACGTCCGGCGCGAGGTCGAGGACAACCTGCGCATCCTCGGCCAGGGCGGCGGCTACATCCTGGCGCCCTGCCACAACATCCAGGCCCTGACCCCGGTCGAGAACGTCCTGGAGATGTACGAGGC
>CAZFBC010000218.1:0-2744 GCA_964517245.1 uncultured Eubacteriales bacterium
TGCCGGTGTGCGTCAACCCGGGCAGCGCCTTCAACTGCTACTGGGAGATGCCGTTCCGCAAGAGCTTCAAAATGACCATCGAGAACATCGGCGCCAAGCCGCGTCCCGGCGAGGCGCCCACGACCAACCAGTTCACCGTCTACTACCAGATCAACTACACGCTGACCGACGTCCCGGACGACGCCGCCTACTTCCACGCCCAGTTCCGGCGCGTCAACCCGCTGCCCTACAAAGAGGTGTACACCATCCTCGACGGCGTCAAGGGCTGGGGCCACTACGTTGGGACGTACATGGCCTGGGGCGTCCACAACAACGGCTGGTGGGGCGAGGGCGAGATCAAGTTCTTCAGGGACGGCGACACGAATTTCCCGACGCTCGCCGGGACGGGGACCGAGGACTACGTCTGCGGCTCCTACGACTTCGACGCCAAGGCGCCGGACGGGACGATCCAGTACCGGGAGTTCACGACGCCGTACGCGGGCCTGCCGCAGGTCATCCGGGGGGACGGCCACTACCAGGTCATGCAGAGGTTCGGGATGTACCGCTGGCACATCATGGACCCGATCCGGTTCGAGAAGGACCTGAAGGTGACGATCCAGGCGCTGGGCTGGCGGACCGGCGGGCGCTACCTGCCGCTCCAGGACGACATCGCGTCGGTGGCGTTCTGGTACCAGCAGGAGCCCCACGCCAAGTTCCCCAAGCTCCCGGACAGGGACGACCTGGAGATCATCTGAGCGAAGGTCAGTTGTCGCGGCCCTCGACGAGGTCGAGGATGGACTTGAGGTAGCTCGAGGACGAGGTCGCGCGGACCTCGAACGCCCGCTTGACGGCGCCGAGCTCCTTCAGGAACGGCTTGAAGTCCGAGGGGTCGCTCCAGTTGGCCATCGTCAGCCGCTCGATGAGGTCCTTCATGCCCTGGGCGCCCATGATCTCGCCGAGGGCCTCGGGCAGCCGGCCGCCTTCCTTGTCGCAGAACCGGACGGCGCGGAAGAACACCTTGCGCAGGACCTCCTGCTGGTTGAGGATCTCCTGCTTGAGAAGGAAGAGGTCCTTGACCGACTCGGTCTTGTTCAGCTGGGCCTGGAGGCCGGACGCGGTGTCGACGATCTTGCCGACGGCGGCCATGAACGACTGGGCGTCGAGCACCGAGCAGGCCTCGGAGCAGAAGAAGCCGATCTCGATGCCGTTGTTGACGGGCTCGGTCTTGCGGAAGCGGGCCAGGGCGGCCTCGACGGGATCGACGGAGGGGGCGGCGGCGGGTTCGGGCGCGGTCGCGTCGGCGTCGGCGGAGGGGGAGGAGGAACCGGCGAAGTCGAAGCCGAAGCCGGTGTGGCGCTCGCCGGAGGTTTCGGCGGCGGTATCGACGACGGGCTCGGCTTCGGACGCGTCGCGCGCGGCGCCCGGGATCTCGGCCCAGGCGGGGTCGGTCTCGGTGAAGTCGATGTCGTCGCGGACGCTGTCGTCGGCCGCGTCCACGAGGCCGAGGGAGGCGGCAAGCTCGACGGCCTCTTCGCCGACCGGGGCGGTCGCGAGGGATTCGGCCTCGGCGGCGGCCGCGGCGGCCTCGGCTTCGGACGGCTCGGCGGAGTCGCCGGAGGCGGCGGCGTCAAAGGCGTCGTCGGCGTCGCGGCCGGTCCCGGCGGAGGGGGCGGCCGGCTCCTGGCGGAGGGTCGACAGCAGGTCGCGGACGCGGCGCAGCTTGTCGATCTCCTCGTTCCAGTCGACGTCGCTCGCGGCCCGGCCGGCGGGCGCCGGGATCTGGGCGACGATGCCGGCGTAGCCGGACAGGCGCTTCTTGAGGCCGTCGTACTCGTCCTGGGCCCGGACGCGGATGCGCTCCAACTCGCGGTTGAGGCCCCCGATCCTCTCGAGCTCGTCCCCGGCCAGGCCGGCGGCGTTCTCCATCATCTTCTGGTAGTTGACGGCGCGCTCGAAGTGGCCGCGGATCTGCTGGCGGAGGTGCTCTTCGGTCGCCTCGAGCTCGGCCATGACGGTCTTGTGCTCGTCGAGGAAGCCGCGGACCTGGGTGAACTCCCGGTTGACGGCCTCGATCCTTTTCTGCGCTTCCTCTTTTTCGCGGTTGATCTTCTCGATGAGGGTCTGTTCGACCTCGCTCTTCTGGGCCGAGAAGATCTCGTCGACGCGCTTCTCGATGTCGTCGATGAAGGCCATCGGGCCGGTTTTCTCGTCGGTGCTCGGGATCATGGGGACCTCCTTCAGAGTTGGATGGCCGTCGGCGCGCCCTGGCCTTTTCCGTAGAGATGGTTGATGAGGACGAGGACGCCGGTCGGGATGCCGTGCTCGAATTCGACCCCCATCTCGTAGAGGCCGTCGTCGACCATGCGGTTCCAGCGGACGTCGCCGCGGACCTTGACGACCTGCTTCGACTTGGACAGGTAGAGGGTCATGCGGAGCGAGGAGCCGACCTCGAAGAGCTTGTCGGTGACGACGCGCGCGCCGCCGAGGGAGATGTCCTTGGTCAGGGCGTTGACCAGGCGCGGCTCGGGCGAGGCGGGCGTGCCGGGAAGCTCGATGACGACCCGGTTCTCCTCGGTGATCCGCTTGTCCTTTCTGTTCTCGCGCATCGGGGCTCTTCCTGTAACACCGTCGAACTCTGCGATCTCACTCCGGCGATCGTGACCCTATGATATTCCGGGCCCATGGGGAGTCCATCGCCGCGGGGGGTGAAAGGGGGGGGGATAATCCATCCCCTCCCATGACCTCAGGAGGGAGGGCTCCCCGGG
>CAZFBC010000218.1:2844-4164 GCA_964517245.1 uncultured Eubacteriales bacterium
CGCGTCAGAGCAGGTCGAGCAGGTCCGCCGGCGCGGCGATCAGGGCGTCGGCGCCGTGGCGCCGGAGCTCGTCGGCCGTGCGGAACCCCCAGAGCGCGCCGACGGCCAGCATGCCGGCCGCGCGGGCCGTGGCCATGTCGACGTTGGTGTCGCCGACGAAGGCGCAGGCGGCGGGCGCGACGCCGAGGGCGGAGGCGATGGCCAGGGCCGGCGCGGGGTCGGGCTTGAGCGGGACGCCGGGGCGGGCGCCGCGGACGACGGCGAAGCGGTGGCCCGCGAGCAGGGTCGTGGTCTGGCGGGCCGTGAAGATGTCGGACTTGTTCGAGAGGACGGCCGTCTTCGTGCCGCGCCGGGCGAGCTCGGCGAGGAGCGCGGGGACGCCGTCGTAGGGGCGGCTGTGCTCGTGCCAGCAGGCCTGGTAGGCGCGGCGGTAGTCGTCGAGGATCGCGGCGACGGCGGCGTCGTCGGGGGCCGGCTTGCCGCGCCAGGCGAAGACCCGGCGGATGAGCTCCTCGGCCCCGTCGCCGACGAGGGTCTTCATCTCGTCGGCGGTGAAGGCGCCCAGGCCGAGCGGGCCATAGACGCTGTTGGAGGCCGCCGTGATGTCCTCGATGGTGTTGAGGAGCGTCCCGTCCAGGTCGAAGATGACCGCCTTAATGGGGGTCATGGTGCCTGATCCCCTGAATTATTTTCCGTCGATCTGTGGAGGTCGCGGAGGCGGGCGTAGACCTTCCAGCCTCGGTCGAGGCGGGCCCGGTCGTCGTCGGTCGTCTCGCGGCGGACCTTGGCCGGGACGCCGGCAACGACGACGCCGGGCGGGATGTCCATGCCCTCGGGGACGACGGCGCCGGCCGCGACGATCGAGCCCCGGCCGACCCTGGCCCCGTTGAGGACCGTGGCGCCCATGGCGATCATGGCCTCGTCCTCGACGACGCAGGCGTGGAGGACGGCGCCGTGGCCGACCGTCACCCGGGCCCCGACGCGGCAGGGCATGTTCTCGTCGACGTGGACGACCGTCCCGTCCTGGATGCTCGTGTCCTCGCCGATCTCGATCTCGGCGCCCTTCATGTCGGAGCGCAGGACGCAGCCGTACCAGACGTTGGCCCCGCGGCGGAGAAGGACCTTCCCGACGAGGACCGCGCCCGGCGCCGCCCAGGCGCCCTCTTCGATCTCGGGCCGGTCGAGCTTTGTCACCACGCCATGATCGTCCATGCTGTGCCTCCTGTCGCAGGGAGGAAGATTGTACATCAGGCCGGGCTCTTCTTTGCATTTTTGGGGGTAAAAATCGCGATTTTGGGAGTCTCCCAAACTGATGAGCCG
>CAZFBC010000219.1:0-4159 GCA_964517245.1 uncultured Eubacteriales bacterium
GACCTTGACCGCCTTGGTGGCGACGTCCTTGCCGTCGACGGTCAGCGTGACCTTGTAAGTGCCGTAGTCGACGAGGTTGGCCCCGCGCCCGCGCATGCCCCCGCCGGCGGCCGGCTGGGCCGGGTCGGCCTTCTTGGTCAGGTTCCAGGCCGTCTTCTGGAGTCCCTTCTTGGCCGTGCCGGCGAGCTCCTGGACGACGTTCCCCTCGCAGTCCTTGACGACGAGCTTGACCGACTGGGGATCCGCCTTGAGGTAGTAGTAGATGTCCGCGCCGATCGGGGGGTTCGTGACCTTGGCGAACTCGCCGTAGGTCTCGCCGCGCCGCTCGAAGCGGTTCCAGCGGACGGCCTCCTCGATGTCGAAGAGGTGGGCGTCCTTGGCCAGGTTCTCCGCCGTCATCTCCTTGACCGGGCCGATGTCGGCGATGTAGATGCCCCGCCCGTAGGTGCCGATGACGAGGTCGCGGTCCCGCTTCTGGACGGCCAGGTCGCGGACGACGACGTCCGGCGCCGTCGTCGAGAAGGGCGTCCAGGTCCGGCCGCGGTCGAGCGTGACGAAGACGCCGAGGTCGCCGGCGATGTACAGGACGTCGGGGTTGGCCGGGTCCTCCTCGACGTCGAAGAGCGGGTTCGCCAGGCCGCCCGAGATGTCCTCCCAGGTCTTGCCCAGGTCGCGGGTGACGAAGAGCCAGGTCCGGTCCTCGTTGTGGGTCCGGTAGCCGCTGAAGGCCGCGTAGCAGGTGTTCTCGTCGTGGGCGGAGGGGACGACCCGCTTGACCCAGCGGTCGAACGGGATGAGCGCGCCCTTGGCCCCCGGCCTGGGCTTGCCCGTCCTCATGTCGTAGAAGCGGGCCGTGACGTTGGTCCAGGTGACGCCGCCGTCGGGGGACACCTGGACATTGCCGTCGTCGGTCCCGGCCCAGTAGAGGCCGGGCTTCTTCGGCGACTCGGCGAAGGTGTAGATCGTGGCGTACTGGAGGTTGGTCTTCTTGGACTCCTCGATGCGCGCCTTGTCGGCCCGCGAGAGGTCCGGGCTGACCGTGACGAAGGTGTCGCGCTCGCCGCGCGACAGCGACCGGTGGACGAACTGGGAGCAGACGAAGACGATGCCGGGGTTGTGGGGCGACAGGACGATGGGCGCGTTCCACTGGTAGCGCTGGGCCGGCATCCCCTTGGCCAGCTCCTCGGCCGTCGTCCTTTTCGCCAGGGGCTGGATCTCGCCCGTCTCGAGGTTCTGGCGGCTGGAGCTGCCGAACTGGCTTTCGTAGTAGACGTACTCGGGGTTCCACCAGTCGCGGACGACGTAGAAGCCGTCGCCGGTCGGCAGGTAGTTCCAGTCGGCGGCGTAGACGCCCTTGGAATTGCGGTTCTGGGAGGGCCCGATCCAGGCGCCGTTGTCCTGGGTGCCGCCCATGATGTTGTAGGGGTGCTCGTTGTCGACGCCGACGTCGTAGAACTGCTGGGCGCTGATCGTCGCCTTCTGGCTCCAGTGCTTGCCGCCGTCCCAGCTCTCCCCCGCCCCGCCGTCGTTGGCGCTCAGGACGTGCAGGGGGTTGGCCGGGTCGATCCAGAAGGCGCGGTGGTCGACGTGGAGCTTGTGGTCGCCGCCGTCCCAGCCGGCCCGCTTGAGCGTCTTGCCGGAGTCGTTCGACACCGTGGCGTAGGTGTCGGCGCAGTAGACGGTCTTGTCGTCGTTGGGGTCGGCGTAGATCCGTGCGTAATATCCCGCCTCGGTCTGGTTGACGGCCATGCTGCCGCCCGAGTGGGCGTACTCGGTCATCCTCTTCCAACTCTCGCCGAGATCGTCGGAGCGGTAGATGACGCCGTCGCGCTTGACCGGCTGCTGGTGGGCCAGGGCGCCGGCGTAGAGGACCTCGAGGACGTGGCGGTTGACGGCCTGAAAGCGGCCCTTGGCCTCGGTCGAGTCGGGCTTGGGCTCCTCTCTTTTGAGGAGGGCCTCGATCGCGTCGACGGCGGCCAGGAGGTCCTTGTCCTTGGCGTGGGCCTTGCGCGCCGCGGCGTTGAATTTGGCCAGGTCGACGCCCGCTTTGGCGAGGAAGTCCTTGTCGGCGACGAGCTCGTTGAGCTTCTTGACGAGCTCCGCCTCGTCGGCCGCGGCGACCGGCTCGAACTTGGGGGCCTGTTTGGCCATCGCCGGGTCGATCTTGAAGGTCTTGAACTTGTCGAAGGTCGTGGTCTCGGCGAACAGCCCGCCGCGGCCGAAGCCGCCGGAGGCCCGGAAGTTGGCCGCGCCGTCGCGCCCGGGCAGGCCGAGGTCGACCTGCTCGTCGACGCGGGCGTAGAGGACGTCGGGGTTCTTGGCGAACATCGCCAGGCCCGTCCGGCCGAGCTCGGCCTTGACCGGCAGGCCCTCGGTCAGCTTCTTCCAGGTCCGGCCGCCGTCGGCCGTCTTGTAGAGGTGGTTGCCGGGCTGGCGGTCGATGTAGGTCCAGCTCCGCCGGAAGGTCTTGTAGGCCGCGGCGACGACGACGTCGAAGTCGCGCGGGTCGACGACGAAGTCGCCGACGCCCCGGTCGTCGAGGGGCCACAGCCGCTCCCAGGTCTTGCCGCCGTCGGCCGTCCGGTAGAAGCCGCGCTCGCAGTCCGCGGCGTTGTCGTAGAGCTTGCCCTCGGCGGCCACGTAGACGACGTTCGGGTTCTCGGGATGGACCTGGACCTTGTTGATGAAGTAGCTGTCCTTGAGCCCGACGTTCGTCCAGGTCTTGCCGGCGTCGGTCGACTTCCAGACGCCGTTGCCGCGCGTGCTCGAGCGGGCGTGCATCGGCTCGCCCGTGCCGAGGTAGAGGACCTTGGGGTCGGACGGGGCGATGCCCAGGGCGCCCATGCTCATGTTGCCGTACTGGTCGAAGACGGGCTCGAAATGGGTGCCGGCGTCCTCGGTCTTCCACAGCCCGCCGCTCGCGGCGAGGACGTAGTAGGTCGTCGACTGCCCCGGCGGCACGGCGAACTCGGCGATCCGGCCGGAGAAGCTGACGGGCCCGACGAAGCGCCAGGCGAGCTTGTCGAAGTCCTCGGCCGTGGCCTGCGCCCGTACGGGGGCGGGGAGCGTCGCTCCCGCGGCGAGGGCCAGGACGGCGAGGATCGGGACGATGCGGGAAAGGCGGGAATTCATCGGGTCTCCTCCTGGGGATATGGGGTGATTCGCGCGGACAGCATGAGATACGGCACGTCGGAGTTTGGACGACCGGCGGCCGGATTTTCTTCCATGAAGGCGGAAGTATACCACTAAGACGGGCGGAGGCGCTTGCGGAACCAGGGCCGCAGGGCCTCCATTTTGGCGACCTGCGAGGCCGGGGCGCGGCGGCGTGCGGTCCGGATCTCCTCGCTGCCCTCGGGCGCGCCCCAGCGGATCTCGACGCTGTCGTTGGGGTTGTAGCCCATCTCGAAGGCCTCTTCCCGCTTGAAGATCTCCTCGAGGGTCAGGACGCGCGGCGAGCCGTCCGAGCGGACGTAGGTCACGGAGAGCCCGGCCGCGCGCTTCCGCAACAGGGCCAGGAGCTCGCGGCGGACCTCGTCCGGGCCCCGGGCCCCGGCCATCTCGTAGGACCCGGGGTTGGCGGCGGCCTTGTCCGGGAACTCGAGGATGGTGTCGATGGCGATGAGCAGGCGGAGGTCCCGGTTGGGGGTCGAGTAGTCCTCCCAGAGCCCCAGCGTCAGGAAGACGCCCTTCCCCGAAGGCATGGGGACGACCGCGCCGGGGTGGGCCCGCATGTAGGCCTCGCCGTTGGCCACCGAGCCGACGCGGACGAGGAGCTGCTCGTGGAGGGCCCGGAAGAGGTCCTCGAGGGCCTCGGCGGCGTCGAGGGGCTCGGGGTTGATGAGCCTCTCCATGGCCGCGTAGAAGGCCTCGCCCGCCATCCCCTCCTGCTCGAGCGAGAAGCCGGCGCGGACGCCGGGGCCCGCGGCGAGCTCGCGGTTGGCGAGGAGCCGGGGCCGGCCGGCCTCGAGGACGATGGGCCGGAAGGCCTTGAAGCCCGGCTCGCCGACGACCTCCTCGGTGACGAACAGGAAGTTGCCCTTCCAGAAACGCTTGATCCCGATCGTCCCGTCGGGCTGGGCGTCGACGCCGAGCAGCAGCCCGGGACGCTTGCGCGTCTGGGCGACCCAGCGGACGAGGGTGTAGGTGTGGCCGTAGGGGT
>CAZFBC010000220.1:0-4148 GCA_964517245.1 uncultured Eubacteriales bacterium
CGGTTATTCTGGCGAGATGGACGTGGCTGGCTCCGCCGTGATTGAGCATCTGCTGAACCGTGGAGCGTCCCTGGCACTGGTCTCTACATCAGCCACCGGTCCTGCCCTTGCAGAGCGCTTCATCGCCAACCTCAACCACTACAGGAAGCTCCGCCTGCTCCGCCACCTCCGCCAGCTGCCGACCCAGAACGTCATCCTCGACCTGGGCACCGGGAGCTCGTTCAACACGCTCGACTTCTTCCTCAGCGCCAACCCCGGGGTCGTCGTGGCCACGCCCGAGCCCACGGCCATCGAGAACACCTACCTCTTCCTCAAGTCCTGCATCATGCGCGTCCTCAAGCTCTACATGGACCACTACAAGATCCGGGACCTCCACCAGAAGATGCTCGACCAGATCGAGAAGAACTCCCAGTCCCTCTACGGCTTCTTCAAGTCGCTCATGGAGTCCGACCGGTCCTACGGCACCATCCTCTATCGGGCCCTGCGCGGCTTCCGCCCCTGCCTGGTCATGAACAAGACCCGGGACGAGCGCGACGTCCTCCTCGGGAGGTCCGTGGCCGACGTGGCCCGCAAGTACCTCCTCATCGACATGAAGTACCTCGGCGCCATCCCCTACGACGAGGCCGTCCACGACTCGCTCCGGGGCTTTCGCCCGTTCTACCTCGAGCACAAAGATTCGGCCGCGGCCAGGGCCGTCCGGCAGATGTCCGAGGAGCTGGCCTACTCGATCGAATTCACCCTGCGGACTCCCCCCGAGATCCGGCTGCCGGACCGATGATGCTGAAGAGGATCGAGGACTGGAACTACTACGAGCTCCTGAGCGTCGAGCGGACCGCCTCCCAGGACGAGATTTGGGAGGCCTACCAGGCCGCCCTGTCCACATACCGGGACGGCTCGCTCGCCCTCTACGGCCTGGTCACCGAGGCCGAGCGCGGCCTCGCCCTCGAGCGCGTCCAGGAGGCCTTCCAGACGCTCCGGGAGCCCGAAAAGCGGAAGGACTACGACCTGGCCCTCCTCAGGCACGCCCCGTATTTCCCGCCGAAAGCCCCCTTCCGCAAGACCGTCGGGAGGATCGAGATCGAGGAGGCCCCCCCCAGGAAGTCCCTGTGGGCCCGGCTGAAGCGCCTTTTCCTCAGAAATCCTTGACGATATCGTCCCCGGTCCCGAAGGCGCCGTCCGGGCCGGCCGATTCGAGCCGGAACGAGTCGTCCGAGAGCTTCTCGTAGCGGTAGGCCCTCCCCCACCCGTCCGCGAGGGCCGCCGCCGTCGGATGGAATCGCCGGAGCGCCCCGAGCGAATCGGGCAGGCCTTCCCCGTCCGAGGCGAACGCCAGGACCTCGCGCGACAGGCTCTCCAGGTTGGCCCTCGTCAGCTCGACCTTGCTCTCGAGGTAGGCGTCGACCATGATCTCGAGGCCGCCCTTGTCGCCGTCGGCCTTGGTGAAGAAGATGGCGTAGGCGGCGACGAGCGCCAGTACGATCCCGACGAGCAGTCCCCTGATCTTCACGGCGGCCTCCTAGGCGGTCCTGTCCCGCTCCGCGGCCTTCCCGGCGTGGGCGGCGATGCGGTCGGCGATCCGCGCGACGATCGCGTCCGGGACGCCGTCCGGGTGCGCCGACAGCAGCCTCATGTCGCAGATCTCGTTGACGTAATCGACGACGAGCAGCCGCCCGCGGGCGTCCCGGGCGATCTCCGTCGAGAAGAACCGGAGGCGGGAGACGCGGGCGATCGTCCGGACGATGCCGTAGATGGCCGCGAGGCCGCGCGCGGCGGCCTCGTCGTACCCGAGCTCGGCGTAGACGTGGGTCCGGTCGTCCCACCAGGCGAGATGGACCTCGCCGAGGACATAGAATCCCCGGAACCAGTACCGGCGCCCGTCCCCGGTCTCCGGGACGACCTTCTCCTGGAGAAGGTACTTGTCGGCCGGGTAGGTCCGCCGCGCGGCCAGGACGTCCGCCGGGCCGGCGGCGTCGGCGACGACGCCGACGCTCCCCCCCGTCGTGTTGGCCGGCTTGACGACGAAGGGGACGCCGAGCGGGGCCAGGTCCCCCGGGGCCGGCACGAACTCCGGCCGCTCGTCGAAGGAGGGGATGATCACGCTGTGGGGGGTGGGAATGCCCGCGGTGAGGAACTCCAGGTGCATGGTCGCCTTGTCCGAGGCCCAGCGGACCTTGGCCAGGCTTTCGACGACGTCACGGCCTCGCTCGGCGGCCAGGGCCTGCAGGGCGATGAAATCGGGCGAGGCCCCCGAGGCCCGGTCGACGAGGACGCGGAAGTCGAGCTCGCCCGCCCGGAAGGCCTGGAGGACGCGGCCGGCCGCGTCCGGAGGCACGGCGAGCGCCGCGAGCCCGCGCCCGCGGGCCGAGGTCTCGACGAGACGGACGAAATCGCGGTCGAACTCCCAGTCGTAGGCCAGGGCCAGGTCGTACCGGGCTTTGAGGTCCATCGGCCGGCCGCGCGGTCGGCGACCTCAGAACTTCTTGAAGACGTAGGCCGCGCCCCGGTCGATGCCGTCCCCGTCCTCGCCCATGGCCCCGGCCAGCAGGAAGAGGCCGTCGATCGCGACGGAGTACCCGAACCTGTCGTCGTTCGCGGCGTCGCTCGACCGCAGGCGCTGGACCTCGCCCCAGGCGTCGGCCCCGCCCTCGTCCCTGGCGAAGATGTAGCACTGGCCCCGCTCCGTGCCGCCGCCGGCGGCGCGGAAGGCGCCGACGAGGATGTGGGCCCCGTCGAGCGCGACGTCGTAGCCGAAGAGGTCCTCTTCGTCGGGGTCGCTGGCGTGGAGCTTCTTGATCTCGCCCCAGACGTCGAGCCCGCCCTGGTCCTTGTAGAAGACGTAGGCCGCGCCCTGGTTGACCAGCGTGCTGTCGTCCCAGGCCGCCCCGACGACCGCCATCGTGCCCTCGACGGCGACCGCGGTGCCGAACCAGGTGTTGTCGCCCGGATCGGCCGGGACGATCTTCTTCACCAGGCCCCAGGCGTCCGCCCCGCCGAGATCGCGGGTGAAGACGTAGGCCGCGCCCTGCTTCTCGCCGTCGCCGGCCTCGCCCGGGCAGCCGACGAGGACCGTGTCGCCCGAGACGGCGACATCGTAGCCGAACTGGTTGGTGTCGGCCACGTCGCCGGCGGCGAGCTTCTTGACCTGGCCCCAGTTGTTCTCGCCGCCGAAGTCCCGGTAGAAGACGTAGGCCGCGCCCTGGTCGGTCCCGGTGCCGTCCTCGCCGCTGGCGCCGACGACGACGGTGTCGCCGCTGATGGCGACCGAGCAGCCGAACTCGTCGTTGTCCTGGGCGTCGATGGCGACCAGCTTCTTGACCTGGCCCCAGTTGTTCTCGCCGCCCTGGAGGCGGTGGTAGACGTAGGCCGCGCCCCTGTTGGTGCCCGCGCCGTTCTCCTCGTAGGCCCCGACGACGGCGTAATCGCCGGAGATGTCGACGGAGATGCCGAAGAAGTCGCCGTCGGCGGCGTCGGCCGCGGCGATCTCGATCAGCTCGCCCCAGGCGTCCGTTCCGCCCAGGGACTGCTGGTAGATGTAGGCCCGGCCGTGGTCCGAACCGGCGCCGTCGGCGGCGGGGGCCCCGACGACGGCCCAGCTGTCGCTCACGGCGACCGACATGCCGTACAGGTCGCCGTCCGCCGCGTCGCCCGCCGTGAGCTTCACGAGGGACCGAAACACGGTCTCGGGGAGCGGCTCCGCCTCCTTCGACTCGCACCCCGCGAGGAAGAGGATGGCGAAACCGGCGAGAAGCGCGGTCGCGATTTTGATGGCTCTGGTTTTCATGGCACCAACCTTTCGTCGCTTTCCTTGGCCGATCGATCTGTCTCTACTTTCTCAGATTGGGCCCGGCCTGTCAATCGGGCCGCCGGGCCGGTCCCACGCGCGGCTCCGCGCGCCGGGGCCCTCAGGAAGCGATGGCCGCCCGGACCTTGTCCATGAGCTCCGGCAAGGTCTCGGGCGTGCGGCCCTCGACCGGGACCGGCTCGTGGAACGTGATCCCGACCCGTCCCTTCCGGACGGTCTTCGCCCCCCGCGGCATCAGCTCGTAGGTCCCCGCGATCGTCACCGGGACGATCGGCGTCCCGGTCTCGAGGGCCAGGAAGAACCCGCCGCGGCGGAACGGCAGCATCTTTCCATCCCGGCTCCGCGT
>CAZFBC010000221.1:0-4118 GCA_964517245.1 uncultured Eubacteriales bacterium
GCCCGGGCTTATCGGCAGAAGGGAGATGTCGAACGGGCGATCGCCGAGTATGAGAAGCTGATCGCCTTCGACCCGCAGAGCCCGGCGCAGTTCCTGGCCCACCCCGAGCTTCACTACCGGTTGGCCAAGCTCTACGAGGAAAAGGGCCTCAAGGACAAGGCTCTTGGGCAATACGACAAGTTCCTCGCCCTCTGGAAAGACGCCGACCCCGGGCTGCCGGAGGTTGAGGACGCGAAGAGGCGGCTGGCCGGGCTGAAGAGGAGCTGATCCCCTTATTTCAGCTTCTTCAGGAGGTCGTTCAGCCGCTTGGACAGGCCGTCGAGCTCGAGGCCGTAGGCGTCCAGGTCCTTGACCCCGAGGCCGAGCGCCTGAAGCGGCCCGGCGGTCCGTTCGGCGATGGCCGCCTTCAGGTCCCGCTCCAGGCCCGCCATCTGGTCCCGCACCACGGCCCCGACCGCGTTCCTGAGGACGTCGTCGAGGTCCGAGCGGACCTTGACCTCGAAGTCGTCCGTCGGGCCGCCGATCTCGGCCGTGAGGCTCAGGCTCGAGACCGACTGGAGGGCCGTCCGGACGGCCGCGTCCACCCGGCCGGCCAGGCCCGGACGCGTCTCTTTCGGCTCGACCGCCAGCCGGACGCCGCGGAGGCCGGCCGCGATCCGGGCGGTGATGGCGCCCTTCTCCACGGTCGCGCCGATGTCGAGGTCCACCAGGCCCTCGGTGAGCGAGATCGGCAGGGCCTCGCTCGTCGCGAGCTTCAGGCCTCTGGCCCGATAGCCGCGGACCCGGACGTTCAGGACGTCCTTGCGGGCTTCGGCCCGGACGCGGTCGAACGTGCCCTCCAGGACGATCGACCGGAGGCCCTCGAGGTTCTCGCCCGCGAACCGGAACTCGAGCGGTTGGCCGAGGATGTCCTGGTCGGGGGTCAGGTTCTCGATCCGGCCCGAGAAATCCCCGGCCGGCAGGCTGATCGAGACGTTGACCAGGCGGGCCAGGAGATCCGGCAGGGGCCGGTCCTCGCGGAAGCGCACGTCCATCCCCTTGGCCCGGAGCGGCTTGACCACATCCCGGCCCTTGACCTTGGTCTTGACCCGGTCGATCAGGGGGGCCAGGCGGTCGTTCCACCGGAGCGCGGACCGGACCTCCCCGGCGATCCTGTCGCCGAACAGGAGCCGGCTGATATTGGCCAGCCCCGACGACGTCAGGGAGTATTTCTCGACGAGCTTCCGGGCGTCGGCCGCCGCGAGGGCGGGCGCCTCGGCCGCGACCTTCCTGAGCGCCGCGGCGTCGGCCGCGAACTCGTCCTTGGCCGAAGCGACGGTCTTGAGGTCGGCCCGGACCTGCTTCTGGAGGGCGACGACGTCCTTGGCCCCGCCGAGGAGGTTGCCGACGGAGGCCTGGCCCTTCTTGGACTTGAGCGCCTCATACGTCTTCTGGTACTTGTCCGGGTCGGCGGCCGCCTCGAGCTCCTTGATCTTGGCCGCCCACTTGGCCTTGGCCTTCTCCCCGTCGTCGACGGCCCCGGCGATGAGCCGGAGCGAGGGCAGCTCGGCCTTCTCCTCTTCGAAGACCTCCTTGACGTTGGGGATGACGAACGAGGGCAGCTCGGCCAGCCGCTCGACGACGCTCTTGCCGCCCTCGACGACGAAGCCGGGGGACTTGCGCGGCGTGTTCAGCCGGACGTTCTCGACCCTCACCTCGTCGATGATCGTCTTGCGGCGGAGGGCGTTGGGCCCGTCCATGTGGAAGGAGATGCGCCCGGCCTCGACGATGTTGGTGGCCGGCGCGTCGGGGTTCGTCACCTGGAGCCCGGTCAGCGTGATGCCCAGCGGCGCGAACGAGACCCGGGCCGCGTCCAGGTCGACTTGGGCCCCGACGATGGCCGCTCCGGCCTTCTCGACCGTCCGTTCGGTGAAGGGGTTCAGGAACAGCCGCCCGAGCGCGGCCAGCAGAACGCAGACCGCGACGAAGAGGAGGATGCCCTGCCAGCGGACGACCTTCGACCGCTTCTTGGCCTTGGCCGCCGCCTGGCCGGCCTTGGCGCCGTTAGGGCCGGTCACGACAGGCCTCCCCATTCCTTGAGGCCCTGGTATCGGCGATAGAGGTCGTTGCCCTTGATGAGCTTCATGATCTTGAGGTTCTGGACCTTGGCGTAGACGTGCCTGCGGTAGGCCCGGACGCCGGCGTTGAACAGGAAGTAGAGCGGCACGAACAGGGCCAGGCCGAGGGCCAGGGCGCCCATGACGACGGTGTTGTTGAAGCGCTCGACCCGCCACACCGTGGCGTTGTAGAAGGCCGTCCAGACACCTTCCAGTCCGGGGACGGTCAGGAGAGCCAGGCCCAGCCTGTGGAACAGGGGGTCGAGGAAATAGCCGACGCCCGAGAAGAGGAGCCCGCCGAGGAGGAAGGCCGACAGGTTGATGCGGAAGAAGAGGATGAGGAACAGGATGACGACGTTGTGGACGCTGAACTTCGGCGTGAAGGCGACGACGACCGAGAAGCACAGGCCCAGGGAGATCTGGGCCGGATGCGTCTCGGAGTTGAGGACCTTGAGGATCTTGATGAGAGCTTGGACCATGGGCACACCTCACGGCTGCGGATTCGAGGGCATCATAGCCCCCGCCCCGCCGGAGTGTCAACGCCGGGCGGGCGGCGCCGCCGTTCGTTGACTTCCCTTCCGGACGGTAATATCCTTTGGCCATACCCTGAGCGGGGCGGCGCGACATGAATTGTCCCAGATGCCATTTGGAGAACACCTCGGACAGCGCTTTCTGCCGGCAGTGCGGGACGCGGTTCGACGGCCCGCCCGACGGCGCCTCCCTCACCCGGACCATGGAGGCGGCGACGGACGGCCCGCTCCGGGGCTCGGTCTTCGCCGGCCGCTATGAGATCATCGAGGAGCTGGGTGCCGGAGGGATGGGCCGCGTCTACAGGGCCCGGGACGCCAAGCTCGACGAAGAGGTCGCCCTCAAGCTGATCAGGCCGGAGATCGCCGCGGAGCGGACGATCGTCGAGCGCTTCCGCAACGAGATCAAGATCGCCCGGCGGATCACCCACAAGAACGTCTGCCGGGTCTACGATCTGCACGAGGAGGGCGGGCGCCTCTTTCTGTCGATGGAATATGTCCCGGGGGAGGACCTCAAGAGCCTGGTCAAAAGGAAGGGACGGCTGTCCGTCGCGGAGGCCGTGTCCATCGCCGGCCAGGTCTGCGAAGGCCTGGCGGAGGCCCACGGGCTGGGCGTCGTCCACCGGGACCTGAAACCGCAGAACATCATGATCGATGAAGGGGGCCGGGCCAAGGTCATGGACTTCGGGATCGCCCGCTTCGTCGAGGCCCCCGGCCTGACGGTCACCGGCATCATGATCGGGACCCCGGATTACATGTCGCCCGAACAGGCCGAGGGACGGGACGCCGATCAGAGGGCGGACCTGTACGCCCTGGGCGTGATCCTCTTCGAGATGGTGACGGGAGACGTCCCCTTTCACGGGGACACGGCGTTCAGCGTCGCCTTGAAACAGAGGTCCGAGGCCCCGCCGGACCCCAGGCAACTCAACCCGGGTGTCCCGGAAGCCCTGAGCCGGCTCATCCTCGCCTGCCTGGAGAAGGAGAGGGAGAAGAGGTATCAGACGGCGGAAGAGCTTCTCTCCGACGTCCGGAAGATCCACGAGGGGCTCCCCGTGAAGGACATGGCCCTGCCGCCGCGCCGGAGAAAACCCGCGAAAACGGCGCGCGCCGCCAAGCGGACGGCCGTCCTGGCCCGCGGGGGGGCCGTCCTGCTGCTGGCCGCGGGCCTGCTGCTGGTGTGGTCGCGTGTCCGCAAGGCGCCCGGGCCTTCCCTGACGATCGGGCAGGTCACGCAGGTGACGTCCGAGGACGGCGTGGAGACCTCGCCGAGCCTGTCGCCGGAAGGGAACCTGATCGCGTATGCCGCTTCGGGAGAGATCTACCTCCGCCGCGTCGGCGCCGAGAACCCGGTCCTTCTGACCGGCGACCTGTCCCTGGAGGCCGGCGAGCCCGCCTTCTCCCCGGACGGCCGGCTCATCGCCTTCTCGGCCCGCCTCGACGGGACGGACCCGAGGGGCGGCATCTGGGTCATGGAGGTCATGGGCGCCGGCAAGCG
>CAZFBC010000222.1:0-4102 GCA_964517245.1 uncultured Eubacteriales bacterium
CTTCAGGGTGTGATCACCCCGATCAGCATCGGCATGTGGGACGCCAACTACGCCCCGGCCTTTGTCCATGCTGAAGTGATGGACGACGACACCTGGTGCGAAGTGACCTGGGCACTGCCACAGGGACCGTATGAGATCATTTACGACGACGGCGAAGCCAATGACTTCTTCATCTATTCCGCCGGAGGCAGCTGGAACGCGGTGAAGTTCACCCCGGCCGGATACCCGGCGACGGCTATCGGCGGTAAGATCTATGTTGGCGACGGCAGCTTCCCGGGACCGTTCCTGGGTTCGCAGTTCGGCATTGCGATCTTCGACGACGACGGCGACAACGGCCTTCCGGGCACCATGCTCGACTCGGCCGGTGTGACGGTGAACAACTACGGCTGGGTCAGCTTCGACTGGCTGAGCGCCGACATCGCCGATGGTGACTTCTACCTGGCTATGTATCAAGTGGAAACTTCGCTGAATGCAGCCCCGGTTGGCGTCGACACCGACCTGCCGACCTACTTCAAGAGCTACAGCAACTTCCAGGGCACCGGCTGGTCCCTGTCCCCGATCCAGGACTTCATGATCCGTGCCTGGGTGGTCGGACCGGAAGGCGACGCAGTGGCCGACAACGCCACGCAGACCTGGCGTGCGACCCCGAAGGTCCCGGCCAACTGGCAGCAGCATGCCATGACGGCCAGCGGCACCTTACCGCGCATCCTTCCCGGATATGAGAGCAACGTAGCCAAATACAAGGGCGTGGAAGGCATGAGCAACCGCGATGTGACGAACTACCGCGTGGCGCGCTTCTCGAACTTCGACCCGAACGGCAGCCCGCTGCTGGGTGACACCACCGAGCTGGCGACCACGACCAACCTTTCATACGACGACTACGCATGGGCCGGCCTGCCACAGGGCTGGTATGCCTATGGCGTGAAAGCCAAATACACCAGCAACATGTACTCCAACTACACGGTATCGAACATCGTAGGCCATTTGATGGACTTCGAAGTGACGGTGAACGTGACGTTGTCGACCGGTGAAGAGCCGAGCGACGTGGAGATCACCCTGGACGGTTTGGAATATCCTTATGAGACCTACTTTGGCGTCACCCCGGCCAGCGGCACGGTGGTGTTCGACATGGTATGGAAAGGCCACTACGACCTGAGTGCTTACAAGATCGGTTTTGAGCCGTATGTGATCAGCAATACCTATATTAATGCCGACAAGGTGTTCAACATCGTGCTGAGCGAGAAGAAGTATGCTCCTCAGTGCCTGTACGTGGATCCGCTGACACTGGAAGCGACCTGGTGCGAGCCGTTACGGACCGCATTGGAGGAGACCTTTGAAGGCAGCGAGTTCCCGCCGGCGGGCTGGCAGAGCCTGACCAACGGCGAGGGCTGGTACCGCACCGACGACGGCAGCGGCCCGAGCTGGCCGGTACCGAGCTGGGATGGCGGCTACTATGCTGTATCGAACGACGACGCAGCGGGCTCGAGCAACCCGGGCGACGCCGACTACCTGATCACCCCGGCATTAGACCTGAGAGAGAGCGAAGGCTACGCGCTGACGTTCGACAGCTACTATGACGGCGCCTACGGGCAGCTGGCCTTTGTAGAATACACCCTCGACGGCGGGGCGACCTGGGAAGTACTGTACCAGGTGATGCCTTCGGCCAACTGGGCGAGCATCGCCATCGACCTGGCGAGCTTCAGCGGCCTGACGGGCCCGTCGCAGATCTGGTTCGCGTTCCATTCGGACGACGCAGGCGCCTATGCCTCGGGCTGGGCGGTAGATAACCCGAAGGTACAGGTCCCGTCACCGGCGGCCAACTACATCGACTTCTGGGTATTCCTGGATGACGCCTTCGAAGGCACCACGACGGAGACCAACTGGAACTACGCACCGCTGGATTATGGCGTGGAATACGTCGCCAGCGTGGCTGCACGTTATACCAGCGGCCTTTCGGCAAAAGATTACTATCGCTTTACCAGTAAATATCTCTATCCTCCGCGCAACCTGGTCGGCGCAGCCCCGGACAACGCGGCTATTTTGATCTGGGATCCGCCACTGGAAGGTGTGACCGGCGTGACGCTACTGAGCGAACAACCGCGTCAGGAGTTCCCGAACGCGATGAGCGAATACTCCCCGACGGTACGCCAGGTTGAAGGCACGTCCTCCAACCGCGACGCGTGGGATCTGCAGCTGGCCTTCGGCACGGCGAACAACGGCGGCGAAGCCGGAGCGGAGAGCGACGGCGAATACTACTACACCTCCATGTGGAACGGCAATGGCTTCCAGCAGTACAACCTGGACGGCAGCTATGTCGGCGCGGTGACCGTTGGCTCGATCAACGGGATCCGTGACATCGCCTACGACCACACGACCGGGCACATGTTCGGCGGAGCGGCGGCGACCACGGTGTTTGAATGGGACTTTGAGACCAACACGCAGATCGGCAGCTTCGTAGCGCCGACGGCGGTTCGCGCGATCGCATACGATCCGGACTTTGACGGCTTCTGGGCGAACAACTGGTCGACCACGATCACGCTGTTCGACAAGGACGGTGTGCAGCTGAACAGCTTCCCGGTGGGCAGCTTCGGCAACTACTACGGCTTCGCTCACGATGAGTGGACCGATGACGGACCGTACCTGTGGGGCTTCTCCCAGGATGGATCCGGCAACGTGATCGTACAGATCGAGATCGCCACGGGCCAGCAGACGGGCTTCACGTATGACGTGAGCGGTATCCTGGTACTGGGCTCCGGTATTGCCGGCGGTCTGTTCACTCAGCCGAACCTGTATACGGGTACGGTGAGCATCGGCGGTAACTCGCAGAACGACACCTACTTCGTGTACGAACTGGCTCCTTACTCAGGTGGCGGCCCCTCGGGCGACGTACCGGAGAACCTGTTAGGATACAACGTGTACCGTGACGGCGACTTTGTGCTGTACCAGGATCACGTGGGCGGCGATGAGCCCCAGATGGCCATTGAAGAGAACCTGAACCCGGGCATTTATGCCTACACGGTGACGGGTGTTTACGACCTGGCTCCATACGGCTATGCTGGTGAGACGGGCGAATCGATGGAAGAAGGCCCGGCGATCGTGACGGTGGACTACTGCTTCGACCTGGATTTCATGGAAACCTGGGCACTGGGCAACTTTGACGCCAACAACTGGACGAGCGAAGGATCGAACTGGTCGATCAACGGACAGATGGGCAACCCGGCCCCGGCGGCTGAGTTCACCTGGGATCCGGTACAGACCGAGTACGGTTTCAGCCTGGAGAGCTATCCGTTGTGCGCAGTGGGCATGACCGAAGGCAAGATCTGGTTAGACTTCGACCTGAAGCTGGATGTATACCAGCCCACGGGCGAGGAGTTCCTGCACGTACAGGTATGGAACTGGGACAACCAGACATGGACGACGGTAGCCGAATACAGCAACATCGACGGCGACATTCCGTGGACGGCGCAGAACATCAACATCAAGGCCCTGGCCATGGACAAGGTGTTCAAGGTACGTTTCCATGCGATGGGCATGAACTCGATCAACATCCTGAGTTGGTTTGTGGACAACGTACACGTGTACCGCACGTGCGACGCTCCGACAGATCTGACGGCAGCAGGGGTTGATGAGACGACAATAGAACTGAACTGGGAAGCCCCGCTGGGCAGCTCGATCGACGAGTGGATCCACTATGACGACGGCACGAACTTCAACGCGATCGGAACCAACGACGTGGCGGAGTTTGACGTGGCGGCGCGTTGGGAGCCGGCACAGCTGGTGGCCTACGAAGGGGCGAGCGTGACGCAGGTTGCGTTCTTCCCGAACGAAGCGGCAGCGACATACAGCATCCGTATCTGGACGGGCGCCGGCGCAGCGAACCTGGTGGTAGACCAGGCGGTTGCCAGCCCGCTGATCGGCCAGTGGAACTATGTAACGCTGACGACCCCGGTACCGATCGACATCACCGACGAATTGTGGGTGGGCTACTATGTGAACACGACCACGGGTTACCCGGCGGGATGTGACGATGGCCCGGCGATCGACGGCTACGGCAACATGATGAACTTCGGTGGCTGGCAGACGCTGCTGCAGATCAACCCCG
>CAZFBC010000223.1:0-4099 GCA_964517245.1 uncultured Eubacteriales bacterium
TCTCGACCTCGTCGTACTCCTCGATGACGTCGTCGGTCCGCCAGTCGTTGGCCATGCGGTTGCCGAGGTAGACGAGCTTGACCAGGGCGGCGAGCTGTTCCTTTGTCAGTTGGACGTTCATGATGACCTTCTCCTCGAGAAAATATACCATGTTCGGCCCGTTTCGCCAAACCGCGGCGGCGCCCCGCGGCCCGTTGACAGGCCGGCGCGCGGGGTCTATATTCCGTTCGAGATCATCCCGGCGCGAGGAGAGCAAGCCCATGATTCCGAACACGAACAAGCCCGTTCTTCTGGCCCTGGTCGCCCTGGGCCTGGCCCTCATGGCCTGCGCCGACACGGGGCGGCAGCGGGACGGCGGGGCCAGGGCGGAAGCGGCCGCTCCCGTCGCCCCGGCGCCGCTCCCGCTTCCGGCGCAGGGCCCCGCCGGCGGCGCGCAGGTCCCGGAGGCGGCCCGGACGGGGCAGGAGGCGGCGGGCGGCCGGCTGACCGAGGACGAGAGGAACACGATCGAGATCGTCCGCAAGACCAGGAACTCCGTCGTCTTCATCACCAACCTGCAGTACGTCCGGGACTTCTTCTACTCGTCCGACCAGCCCGTGGCGCGAGGCAGCGGCTCCGGCTTCGTCTGGGACGACCGGGGGCACATCGTCACCAACTTCCACGTCATCGACGAGGGCGACGCGTACATGGTCAGCCTGCCCGACCAGCGGCAGGTCGAGGCCACGCTCGTCGGCCGCGACCCGACCAAGGACATCGCCGTCCTCAAGCTCGGGGAGCGCGTCGCCGGCCTGGCCCCGATCGCCATCGGGAGGTCGCGCGACCTCCAGGTCGGCCAGAAGGTGGTCGCCGTCGGCAACCCGTTCGGCTTCGACCACACGGTCACCCAGGGCATCGTCAGCGCCCTGGGCCGGGCCATGCCCGGCGCGGGAGGGGTGGCCATCCGCGACATGATCCAGACCGACGCCTCGATCAACCCGGGCAATTCGGGGGGGCCGCTCCTCGACTCGGCCGGAGAGCTCATCGGGATGAACACGGTCATCGTCAGCCCCTCGGGGGCGTCGAGCGGGGTCGGCTTCGCCGTGCCCGTCGACACCGTGCGCAAGATCGTCCCCCAGATCATCGAGTTCGGCAAGGTCATCCGTCCGGACCTCGGCGGCATCTCGTTCGTCCGGGACGAGGTGGCCCGGCGGGCCAAGATCGCAGGGGCGGTCGTCCTCGAGGTGTCCCGGGCGAGCCGGGCCTACGGGCTGGGGATACGCGGCCTGACCCGGGACCGGTTCGGCCGGCTGCTCATCCGCGACGTCGTCACGGCCATCGACGCGACGCCGATCGAGTCCTACGACGACCTCTTCGCGGCCCTGGACGGCTACCGGATCGGCGACACGGTGACGCTGACGCTCGAGCGCGAGGGAGAAACGCGCAAGGTCGCGATCGAGCTGGTCGGCACCGACTGAAAAAAAGGGGCGCTAATCGCCTGATTTCTTGAGGGGGACGATGCCGGCCATGTCGCCGATGACGTTGACCAGGTCCTTGTCGGACGGGACGATGATCTTGGCGTTCCCCTGAAGGGCCGTCTCGAGGGCCTGGAGGCGGCGCAGGACCTGGGCGTTGCCCACGAAGTACTTCTCGGCCGCTTCGTTGACCAGCTGGATGGCCTCGGCCTCGCCCTGGGCCTCGAGGATCTTGGCCTGGCGGACGCCCTCGGCCTTCTTGATCTCGGCCCGGCGCTCGCCGTCGGCGACCGTCTCCCGGGCCGTGGCGTAGTCGACCGCGGCGATCTTCTCGTTCTCGGCCTTGACGACCTTGTTCATCGTCTCCTGGACGTCCTTGGGCGGGTCGATCTCCTTGAGCTCGGTCCGGACGATGTCGATGCCCCAGCGGGCCGTCTCGGAGGACAGGGTCTTGAGGAGCTCCTCGTTGATCTTGCCCCGCTCGCTGTTGGCCGACTTGAGGGTCAGCGTGCCGATGATGTTGCGCAGGGTCGTCCGGGCCAGGTTGACGATCTGCCACTGGAACTTGTTGACATTGTACTGGGAGGCCTTGACGCTGGCCTCGTCCTCCTTGACCCGGAAGTAGACCTGGGCGTCGACCCGGGCGTTGAGGTTGTCGTTGGTGATGATCTCCTGGGGGGCGGCGTCGACCATCTGCTCGGTGACGTTGACCTGGTGGATGGTCTCGATGACGGGCATGACCCAGTTGAAGCCGGGCCTGGCGAAGCGGTTGTACTTGCCCAGCCGCTCGACGAGCCCGCGGTGCGTCGGCCGGACGATGCGGATGCCGACCAGGAAAACGAAGACGGCGATCGCGGCGATCCAGATATAAAGCGCCATGTGTGTCCTCCCTCTTTGACGGCGTTACTTAGTGTTACGGGAAAACGGCCGTCCGGTTCAGGCCCGGCCGCCGCTCACATCTTCCAGGTCCCGGCCACGATCAGGTTGGACCCGGTGACCGCGGCGGCCCGGTCCGAGGCGCAGAAGGCCACGGCCTCGGCGACGTCCTCGAACGTGCCGATCTGGGATTCGGAGAGGTTCCGGGCGGGCGGCAGGGCGCCTCCCCGCATGAGCCCGGGCGAGACCATGTTGACCGTGATGCCGTTCGCCGTCTCGGAGGCGGCCGCCGTCCGGGTCAGCGTCAGCAGGCCCGTCTTGGCCACGGCGTAGGGGGCGATCGTCGGGAAGGCGCCGAGGTGCTCGGCCCGGCTGTACCCGATGTTGACGATCCTCCCCCACTTCCTCTTGCGCATGCCGGGGAGCGCGGCCTTCATGCAGAAATAGGGCCCGAGGAGGTTCCCCCTCAGGACGCGCTCCCAGTCGGCGACCTCGAGCTGGTCCCAGGGCTTGACCAGGAACGGCCCGACGTTGTTGACCAGGACGTCGATGCGGGCGAAGCGCTCCTCGACCTTCTTGACGAGCCCGGCGGCCTGGGCCTTCTTGGTCAGGTCGGCCCGGAAGACGGCGCTGAGCTTGCCCCGGTCGCGGATGGCCGCAGCGAGCTCCTGGGCCTCGTCGCGGCGGCTGAAGTAGTGGACGGCGACGCCGGAGACGTCTTCGGCCAGCCGCAGGGCGATGGCCCGGCCCATGCCCCGGCCGGCACCCGTGACGAGGGCGATCCTCAGGCTCATGGCGTCACGCCAGCGTGCCGACGGCCTTCTCGACCGCGTCGAGGATCTCCCCGGACGCGACGACCTCCTTGAGGCGGTTGATGTCGTCGTAGAGAGGCCGGTCCTCCTCGAGACGGGCGACGTGCTTCCGGATGACCTCGTAGGCCGCCGCGGTGCCCTTGCCCGGCTTGTGGGGCGCCCGGAAATCGACGGCCTGGGCCCCGGCCATGAGCTCGATGGCCAGCACGGCCTGGGCGTTGTCGATGATCTGCCGCGTCTTGAGGGCCGTCGTCATGCCCATGCTGACGAAGTCCTCCTGGTCGGCCGCGGCCGGGATGGACCCGGTGGCCGCCGGATGGCAGAGGATGCGGTTCTCGCAGATGAGGGCCCCGGCCGTGTACTGGGACAGCATCAGGCCGGAGAACATGCCCGCGCCCTTGGTCAGGAAGGCCGGCAGGCCGACGCTGAGGTGCGGGTTCATGAGGCGGTTGTGGCGGCGCTCGGACAGCACGGCCACCGTGGTCACCGAGGTGCCCAGCAGCTCGAGCGGCAGGGCCATGGGCACGCCCTGGAAGTTGGCCCCGGTCAGGACGAGCTGCTCGTCGGGGAAGAAGACGGGGTTGTCGGCCGCGCCGTTGAGCTCGATCTCGACCATGTAGCGGGCCCACTTGAGGGCGTCCCGGGCTGCCCCGACGACCTGGGGGGTGCTGCGGAGGCTGTAGGCGTCCTGGACCTTCTTCCCCGGCCGGGCCAGCATCTCGCTGCCCTCGACGATGCGCAGGACGTTCGCGGCGGATTCGAGGGCCCCGGGATAGCCGCGCGTCTTGTGCAGCCGCTCGTCGTAGGCCTTCATGTTGGCGTTGAGGACCTCGAGGGTCATGGCCGCGGCGATCTCGGACATCTTGAGCCAGCGGTGGACGTCGTGGACGGTGAGGGCCGACATCCCGGCGATGACGTTCGAGCCGTTGATCATGGCCAGGCCGTCGCGGGCGTGGAGGA
>CAZFBC010000224.1:0-4083 GCA_964517245.1 uncultured Eubacteriales bacterium
TGATGTAGCTGTACCAGATGTCGGTGGTCTTGTTGGTCTTGGCGCCGCTCCAGCCCTCGCCGGGGCCCGCGCCCTTGCCGGGGTTGAGGCCTTCGGGGTCCTCCTGCCAGACCAGGCCGAAGCCCGCGCCGTCGGCGCCCGCGCACATGAGCTGCAGGGCGTCCCGGCGGCCGGAGGTCAGGCGCTCGGGCTTGAACCAGACGATGTCGCCGACGTATTCGCCGACGCCGGCGGCGACATCGTCCTCGTCGGCGATGACGCCGCGGACGCACCAGACGGCGCTGAAGGGCAGCTCGCCGATGCCCGGCATGTCGTATTGCCGGAGATAGTCGACCTTCTGCTGCTGGCCGCCGACGCCCCAGATGTCGTCGACCCAGTAGGGATCGTCGTAGGGGTAGTCGTCGCCGTCGGCCGGCAGCTTGATGGCGTAGCGGGGCCGGCCGCTCTTGGCGTACTTGCTGCTCCAGGCCACGAAGATCCGGTTGCCGCGGACGGCCACGACGGGCTTGGTGCAGTGCCCGGGGTACTCGTATTCCGTGCCGTCGGCCCGGATGACCGTGATCGAGGACAGGTCGGCCATGCGCGAGATGTTCTTGCGCTTCCAGGACTGCCCGTCGTCCCTCGACACCGCGGCGTACACGTCGTGCGCGCCCGAAGGCGTCACGCCGTCCTCGAGGAAGACCTCCTCGGTGTAGGTCATGACGACCGGCTTGGCCTTGTTCTCGGTCCTCATCAGGACCCCGTCCTCGTCGATGTACTCGAGCTCGAGCGGGGTGCCGTCGGCCTTCATGGCCGGGAACCAGGGGTAGACGACGGCCATGTCCAACTTGGCTTTGGCGTTGGCCAGCGTCTCCGTCTTGGACACGTTCTTGCGGAACATGCCCGGGTTGTGCTCTCCGGCGAAGACGAGCACGCCGACGGCGATGGCGACCGCCGCCAGCAGGGCCCATCCCGCGTAGCGTCCGCGCGTTTTCCTTCTACTCATTGCCTTGATCCTCCTTAAAAATATTCCGCCCCATCGGGGACGGTACCCGCGTTCAGGCTTGATGATTCCCGGGATGCGGCATGACGCCGGACCATGAGATGACTGTCGGCGATACGAAAATCAATACTGGATCTCCGCTTCCTTGGCTCAGATGCAGTTAATGATAATCATTTAAATTATCGGGAAGATAGTAGTCTTTTCCGGGTATGCCGGTCTATATGATTCGTGCTAAATAATAGGCTTTTCTTGCTGACGGGTTTTTAGGCGCCGCTAGGCGGGATCGGCCCGGCCGAGGAAAGGGATGGAAAAAAGAGAGGGGACGGGCCCTTTCGAGCCCGTCCCCTCCCGGCGCGTTCGCTCGGGAAGGAGCCTCCGGGGGCTACTTCTCGTTCCTGTCGGTCTCGACGGTGAAGCTGCCGAGCAGGAAGTCGTTGCGGGTCCGCCGGACCTCGAACATGTACTGGCCGGGGACCTTGTCGGTCTGGAAGTTGCCGATGTAGAGCTCGCCGCCGGGGGCGACGCGGTAGCAGTCGGCGCCCTCGCCGAAGAAGAACTCCTGGACCAGCTCGGGCCCGTCCAAGCCCGGTTTGTAGGCCCTGATGACCAGGTCCGTTCGGTCGACGAACGGCTCGCTCGGGTCGGCGGCCTCGGCGATCCGGAGCGAATACTTGATGGGGATGGTGCGTCCGGCCTGGTAGCGCCGCACGCCGGGGTACATCGGATGGACGACCCAGTTCTTGATGCTGAACCGGACCGGCTCGCTCCAGCGGAAGTTGCCGTTCTTGTCCGTGGCCTTGGCCGTCAGGACGTAGTAGTCGTCGGGCAACACGGTCGTGCCGAGATCGTACCTCCACAGGCCGGTGTCGGGGTCCAGCGCGGCCCGGAGGCCGTTCTGCCCGATGTCCTCCAGCGACTCCTCGCCGTTCTCGTCGGTGAAGACCTCCTTGAGCGTGAACTCGACGCCGGCGACGGGCCTGTCGTCGCGCGCGTGGACCTGCAGGACCGAGGTGCCCAGGACGCTGGCGGACAGGGCCGGAGCCAGGATCTCGTTCTCCGGGATGACGAAATACATGGGGATGATGCGCCGCATCATGATGTCGCTGTAAGGATCGACGACGTCCGGGGTATTGAGATCGTCGGGGCCCTCCTGCAGCCAGGCGGCATAGAGCCTCTCCCCGCTGGGGACCTGGCGAAGCTGGACTTCCCCGTCCTCCTCGTCCTCTTTACGCGTGCCGTTGTGGGCCATCCAGGGCCAGCGGGTGTGTTCCTGGCCCGTGTGGGAGACCCAGGTGTCCCAGAGCAGCGTCTGGCCCTTGTCGGCCGTGAAGCTGTAGAAGAGGTCGCGCGGCGCCATGGACTCGTCGTTGGCCCTCGTGCCGAAGGAGAAATAGACCACGTTCGGATTGTTCAGATCCTCGTCGATGCCGTCCCACTCGCCGGTCGCCGGGTCCTTGATGGTCCCGTAGGGGGCCACGATGCGCGGCTCGATGCAGCTCTCGAAGTTGTTCTTGAGCAGGGAGACGTTGCGGGCCGGCTCCCAGTCGCCCGGAGCGTAGACGACCTGCTCTTCGTAGTGCCTGTCCTCCGGCTCGAGGGCGTCGGGCCGGAGATAGATCTCGGTGTGCGTGACGTCCAGGTCGCTGTTGGGATCGGTCGTCCAGGTCTTGCCGCCGGTGAACGAGCGGCGGATGTAGAAGTTGTACTTGTCGTGGAAGTTGCGGTACGCCGCCCAGTTGGGCGTCCAGGTGTAGCCGAAGACCAGGAAGTCGCCCCTGAGGGCGCCGCGGTGGGCCCGGGCGTCCTCGTGCGGATTGACCGAGGACCTCTCGGACAGGTTCTCGAGCGTCTGCTCCCACTTCAGGACCTTGATCCGGTCCGGGTTCTCGCTGTTCGTGTCCATGGACTCGAGAACGGTCACGGTGCTCAGGTTCTGCCAGCCCGGCTTGAGGTTCTCGATCCTGTACGGGTTCTCGTAGGAAGGGTTGGTTTCGGAAACCTCGAAGCGGCGCATCATGATGTCGGACGGCCGTCCGTGGCCCTCCTCGCCTTCCTTGTAGACCATGACCATGATGGTGTTGTGCTTCGACTTGATGGCGGCGTCCAGCCCCTGCAGGATGAAGCGGGGGCGCCGGGCGTTCTCGTAGGCCAGCATGGGCTCGCCGTTCCAGTCGTAGACGACCGTCCCGTCCTCCTCCGTGCGGTAGACGGGGGTCCAGCTCCCGTCGGCGGGGATGCCTTCGGGGTAGCTGATGACGTGCCCGGCGCTCACGACCTCCGGGTTCTGGAAATCGAAGGTGTGGTAGACGACCTTCTTGCCCTCCTCGATGACGTAGTCGTCGTAGTGGGGGCCGGGCTCGCCCGGCTCGTCGGGCGCCCCTTCCCCGCCGCCGTGGGTCTCCTCGTAGGCGATGAGGGCCCAGGCGCTCTTGGTCCCGTCGGCCCTCGTGTAGGTCTGGAGGTTGAGGTTGGGCCGGGTGGCCGCGGTGTTCCCGCGCAGCAGCCGGCCGTCGGCGGTCACCGCGACCGGGATGGTCACGCCGTGGTGGTTGACGAAATCGTAGAAGCCCGACCCCAGGGTCGAAGGATAGGGGTTGTTGGTGTTGTTGGAGGTCCAGAGCCCCGGCACCTCGCTGATGTAGCGGCGCGTCCCGCTGTCCAGGATGCTGCCGTCGCCGTCGCTGTCGTGGAGATTGGCGCCCGTGCCCGGGATGACCTCGCCGGTCGTGTCGTCGAAGAAGAGCGCGTTGTTGGCGTTGACTTTCTCGTTGTCCGAGATGCGCACGGGGAGAGACATCGGGACCAGGGCCTTGGGCCGGCCTTCCTTCTCCACGTCGTGCTGGGGGTCGCCGTGGCTGACGAAGTTCGTGTCGACCTTGGCGAAATCCTTGATCGTGATGTAGCTGTACCAGATGTCGGTGCCCTTGTTGGCGATGGCCCCGCTCCAGCCCTCGCCGGGCCCGGCGCCCCGCCCGGGATTGAGCCCGTAGGGGTCTTCCTGCCAGACGATGCCGAAGCCGGCGCCGTCGGCGCCGCCGCCGAAGATCTGGAGGGCGTCGCGGCGGCCCGAGGTCAGCCGCTCGGGCTTGAACCAGACGATG
>CAZFBC010000225.1:0-4062 GCA_964517245.1 uncultured Eubacteriales bacterium
CGGAAAGCTGAACGGTCCGCCAGAACGACATCCCCGGGTCCCCCTTGTGCTCCGTCCTCGGGACCGCGGCCCAGTCGATCGCCCGGAACGGGTGACCTCCGTTGTTCATCTGTCCTCCTTACACGTCCGATCGTCGTCCTCGTCCGCGACGAGCTTGATGCTCACTCGCTTCATAAGACCCGCGCACCGTCTCTTTGTGTCTTATGATAGGCCAAATCGGGGACGCTTTGCCAATTTTCGGATGTCCCCTCTCTCTGTCCGCTCCGGCCGCCTTCCTTGACAATCCCCCGTCTCTCTCCTACTGTTGGCCCGTGGCGCGGCGGGCCGCCGCGGTCCGCCCGCGAACGACCCCCGGCCGGGAGGCTCCCATGCGCATCGTCTCCCTGTCCCCCGAGCACGAACCACTCTATTGCGTCTGTCTCGAGGACTGGTCCGAGGAGATGAAAGAGGCCGGCGACCGCAAGGCCCGCTGGCTCGAGAGGATGCGGGACAGGGGCTTACGGGTCAAGCTGGCCCTCGACGATAGAGGCGCGGTCGGTGGGATGATCCAATACGTCCCCATCGAGGAATCGTTCGTTGACGGCCAAGGCCTTTATTTCATCCATTGCATCTGGGTCCACGGACACAAGCAGGGGCGCGGGAATTTTCAAAAAAAGGGAATGGGAACGGCCCTGCTCGAGGCGGCCGAGAAGGACGCCCGGGAGCTCGGGGCCAAGGGCCTGGCCGCATGGGGCATGGCCATCCCGGTGTTCATGCGCGCCTCATGGTTCCGGAAACACGGCTATAAGAAAGCCGATTCGGAGGGCATGCAGATCCTCCTCTGGAAGCCTTTCACGGAGGACGCCGCGCCTCCGCGCTGGATCCGGAATAAGAAGGCGCCCGATCCTGAGCCCGGCAGCGTGAGGGTCACCGCCCTCTGCAACGGCTGGTGCCCGGGCATGAACATGGCCTACGAGCGGGCCAAGCGCGCCGCCGGGGAATTCGGGGAGAGGGTTTCGTTCCGGACCGTCGATACTTTTGACCGCGAAGTCTTCAAGGAATGGGGCGAACCGGACGCCATATTCGTCGACGGGAAGGGGATCCGGATGGGCCCGCCCCCATCCTACGAAAAGATCAAGAAGGCCATCGCCAAGCGGATCAGGAAGCTCGGCTGACGATGCACCGGTTCACAAGCTGAGGGTCGTGAACGAGAGCGTCTCGTACTGGGGCGGCGCCTCGTCGTCGCCGAGTCCGTCCTCGACGAAGATCCGGATGACGTCGCGGAGATTGGCCAGGGCGTCCTCGTAGGTCGCGCCTCTGGCCCGGCAGTCCGGAAACTCCGGGCAGTGGGCCGCCCAGCCCTCCCGATCGCGGATGACATAAGCCGAAAAACGATAACTGCTCATATCGACCTCCGTACTCTTGTTTACAGCCGGAACCGTGCCAATCATTCTTCAATCGCATTTTCCCTGGGAATTGTGAAGGCTTGATAAAGAAAAGAGCAAGCAAGAACGGGGACACGTTCTTCCGAGGAATGTCCCCATCCATTTCCCTCCATTTCCCATCAGAACGACCTCAGAAAGGCGCAGTTGGCGATCTTGGGGACGCCCTCCCCGTCCTTGCGGACCTCGCCGCGGAGAAAACAGACCGGCGGCGTCCCATACGCGGCGCACCGCGTCTCGCCGACCCCTTCGAGAAGGCCCGTCTCGTCCTCGAACATGTAAAAATACTTTGCGCCGCCGCCGGCGCCGTTCCCGCCGGGCGTCGGGCCGCGGGTCTCCCTCTGGCGGGCGTCGACGACCCGGACGACCAGCTCGACCGTCGTCCCGGCGCAGCCCCCGAGGTCCTTCACCCGGAGCGGCGGCCGCTTCCCTTCGTAGAGATCGAGATCGTCCCCCTCGGGCAGAAAGCCGAGCGACTCGTAGAGCATGCGCCGCTTCTCGTCCGAGGCGATGTCGGCCACCTCCTCCATGTGCTCGAGGCCCTGGAAGTAGCGCAGGACCTGGCGCGTCCGCCGCGGCTCGAGGGAATCGAAGACGCCGGCCCGGATGAGGGCCAGGAGCTCGGCCTTGCCGGGCTTGGTCCGGGCCAGGAAGTCCTCGACCGACAGGTAGGCGCCGCCGGCCGTCCGCTCCTCGAGCAGGCGCTCGATCGTCTTGAGTCCCAGCCCTTTGATCGAGGTCAGGCCGACGCGGATGGCCCCGGCCTCGACCTCGAAGCCGGCCCCGCTGCGGTTGGCGTCCGGGCCCAGGAAGCGGATGCCGTTGCGCTTGGCCTCGGCGACGTACTCGGGCAGGTCGTAGTAGCCGCCGCCGGCGTTGAGCACGGCCGCGAGATAAGGCACCGGGTGGTGGACCTTGAGGTAGACGGCCTGGTAGGCCATGAAGGCGTACGAGGCGCTGTGGGCCTTGTTGAAGGAGTAGGAGGAGAACTTCTCCATGGTCTTCCACAGCCGCTCGATCTCGGCGCCCGCGTAGCCGCGCTCGCCGGCCTCGCGGACGAATTTCGTCCGGAGCGCCGGGTCGCCGCCCCTTCCCTTGCGCAGGCTCCGCCGCAGGAGGTCGCCCTCCTCCGCGGGCATCCCGGCCACCCGTTCGGCGACCTGCATGACCTGCTCCTCGTAGAGGAGGATGCCGCCGGTCTCGGGCAGGACGCGGGCCAGGAGGCCGTCCGCGCTCGGGGACATGTACCCTTGGTACGTGTCCCCAGGCTTGGCGGGTCCCCGCCAGCTGCTCCTCCGCCGCAGGAGCGCCTCCTTCATGCCGCTCTCGGTCGGACCCGGCCGGACCAGGGCCAGGGCCTGGGTGATCTCGTGGATGTCCGTCGGCTTCATCCGCCGCAGGAGGTTCATCATGGCCGGGCTCTCGACCTGGAAACAGCCGACCGTCCGGGCCGAACGGAGGGCGGCGTACACCCCGGCATCGCCCGGCGGGAGCGTTCGGAGCTTTAGCTTCTCCTTCGTCTCCGAGACGGCCGCGAGGCCCCGCACCGACAGGAGGTCGAGCTTGATGAGCCGCAGGTCCTCGACGGCGTCCTTGTCGAAGTGGGTCATGCGCAGGCCCTTGGCCGAAGTCTCGAGCGCGAGGTACCGCTCGACCGGGCCCGGGGTCAGGATGACCCCCCCGACGTGGAGGGAGGTCTCGCGGTAGACGTCCTGGAGCTCGGCGGCGAGCTTCCAGGCGTCGAGGCGGCCCGGGGCGGGGGCGGCCCGCCGCAGCCAGGACGGCTCCGCGAAGTACGGCACGCGCTTCGAAAGCCCGCGCGCCTCCTCGGGCGGCACGCCGAAGGCCCGGAGCGTCTCGTAGAGGGCCGAGCGGCCCCCGAAATCCTTCAGCGAACAGACATAGGCCGCGCCCGTCCGGCCCGCGCCGTAGCGCTCGAGGACGTACCGCAGGACCTCGTCGCGGCGCCTCGAATCGAAATCGATGTCGATGTCGGGCGGGTCGGGCCGGCCGCGGTTGAGGAAGCGCTCGAAGTAGAGGTCGAACTCGATCGGGTTGACGTGGGAGACGCCGAGGAGCCAGGCCAGGAAGGACGAGGCCCCCGAGCCGCGCAGGTTGTGGAGGATGCCGCGGCGGCGGGCGAACTCGACGATGTCGTGAACGACGAGGAAGTACGGCCCGAAGCCCGACTGCTCGACGGCGGCGAGCTCGCGGCGGGCCCGCTGGCGCTCCTTCCAGGTCAGGTCCTTGGCCGCCGCGAGGCGCTCCGCGACGACCTCCCGGAGGGACCGGGGGAAGAGGTCGGCCGGGAGGCCGGGGACGATGCCCTCGAAGGCGAACTCGCACTTCTCGGCGACCTCGGCGGTCCGGGCCAGGGCGCCCCTCACGGCGTCACCGAAGCGGCGCAGGGCGAGCGCCTCCTGGCCGGGCCCGAAGATCCCGATCTTCGCCAGGAGCCGGTCGCGCTCCGGCGGGTAGGGGATCTTTCTCTCGATGGCGTGGACGAGGACGAGGCGCTCCGGGCTGGTCAGGTACTTGACCGGATTGGCCCAGACGACGGGTAAGTCGGCGAAGGGACCGGGGACACGGCCGAAATTCCCGAAATCCGCCCCGATATACAGGTCGCCGGGCGCGACCTTCC
>CAZFBC010000226.1:0-4058 GCA_964517245.1 uncultured Eubacteriales bacterium
TAGCGCACAGCGTTCGGGACGCTGGGGTCGTGGGTTCGAATCCCACCTCCCCGATCTTTTTATCTCACGATCCATGATCGTCAAATCGCTCCGGAACATCGCAGGCTTCAGGGCCGGAGACGCCTCCTTCCTCCAGGAGATCCTCCACCCCGCCAGGGACCCGTTGGCCGTCGGGTACAGTCTGGCCCGCGCCGTCGTCCGTCCCGGCGAGAGGACCCTTCCCCACCGGCTGAAGAGCGCCGAGGTCTATTACGTCCTGGCCGGCCGGGGCCGGATGCGCGTCGGGGAGGACCGGGCGGAGGTCGGGCCGGGAGACGCGGTCGTCGTCCCGGCCGGAGAGTCCCAATCCATCGAGAACATCGGCGCGGAGGACCTCGCGTTCCTCTGCATCGTCGATCCCGCCTGGCGGCCCGCCGACGAAGAGATCCTTTAAGGACGGCGGAGAGACCCATGGCCCCGGAACCCCTGCCCGTGCCGGGCTCCATGCCGCCGCCCGGGCTGCTGCCCCGGATCCTCGGCCTGCGGAAGCGGATGAGCTGGAGGCAGGCCTTGACGGCCCTCCGTCACCCGAACTACCGGCTCTGGTTCTGGAGCCAGATCGTTTCGCTCTTCGGGATGTGGATGGAGTCGACGGCCCTCGGGTTCCTCGTCTTCGAGCTGACCGGATCGCCGGCCTATCTCGGGCTGGTCGGGTTCGCGGCGGGCGTCCCCACCTGGCTGTTCATGCTCTTCGCGGGCGTCATCGCCGACCGCGTGCCCCGGCGGACCCTGCTCATCGTCACCCAGACGGTCATGATGGCCCTGGCGTTCGTCATCGCCGCCCTGACCTTCCTCCACTGGATCCAGCCGTGGCACATCCTGGTCCTCGCCTTGCTCTTGGGAACGGCCAACGCCTTCGAGGCCCCGGCCCGCCAGTCCTTCGTCCTCGAGATGGTGTCCGCCGAGGACATGACCAACGCCATCGCCCTGAACTCGGCCATGTTCAACGCGGCCATGGCCGTCGGGCCCATGGCCGGGGGGCTGATCTACGCCTTCTTCGGCCCGGCCTGGTGCTTCACGATCAACGGCCTGTCCTTCGTCGCCGTCATCGTCGCCCTGAAGCGGATGAGGCTCGCGTCGTTCACGCCCAAGCCCCATCGGACCTCCGCCCTGGCCGACCTCAAGGAGGGACTGGCGTTCGTCGCCTCCCATCCGCTGATCCGGACGATCATCGGGCTCGTCGGCGCGGTCAGCCTGTTCGGCATCTCGTTCGCCACACTCTTCCCGGCCTGGGCGGTCGACGTCCTGCACGGCGACGCCAGGACCAACGGCTATCTTCAGTCGGCCCGGGGCCTCGGCGCGCTCACCGCCGCCCTGCTCATCGCCTCGCTCGGCCGGTTCCGCTTCCGGGGCAAGCTCCTGACCTTCGGAACGTTCGCCCTCCCCGCCGCGGTCGCCGCCTTCGCCCTGACCCGCTGGACGCCCCTCGCGCTGGTCTTCGTCTTCGGATCGGGTCTCTCCCACATCCTCATCTTCAACCTGTCCAACGCCCTGGTCCAGACGCATTCCCCCGACGCGCTGCGCGGACGGGTCATGAGCGTCTACGCCCTGATCTTCTTCGGGCTGATGCCCCTGGCGGCCCTGGCCGTCGGCGTCACCGCCGAACGCATCGGCCAGTCGGGAGCGGTACTCATCGGGGCGGGGGCGATGCTCGTCGCGGCGGCCGGGATCGCCGTCGCCATGCCGCACCTCCGCCGCCAGCCCTGAGGGGCGGGAGCGGGCGGGCGACGGGTCAGCCGACCTCGACGAGGTCGTACCGAGTCGTCCCCAGGCCCATCGTCTCGCCGTGGCGGAGCTGGGCCGACCAGTCGATGTCGTAGCCGGCGCGAAGCGGGTCCCCGCCTCGGCCACTCGCGACGAGAAGGTCGGCCGTGGCCTGGTCGATGGCGACGGGATCCGGGGAGGCCAGGATGCCGATGTCGTCGACGATCCTCTTCGGGCTCCGGGCCATGCAGTCGCAGTCCTTGGTGACCTGGGTCAGGAAGTTGAGGAAGACGGCCCGGCCCTTGAAATGGGCAAAGACGCGGAAGGCGTACTCGGCCAGCTTCTCCTGGATGCGGACGGCGTCCTCGTCCCACGTCATCTTGATGGCGCCGTGCTTGCAGACGACCAGGCACTCGCCGCAGCCGATGCACCTGGCCGGGTCGATGACGACGTGGCCCTCGGCCTGGACGATGGCCGCCTCGGGACAGAAGGCCGCGCAGACGCCGCAGTCGCGGCACTGCTTGGCGCTGACCCGGGGGTGGGTGACGGAGTGCTGCTCGAGCTTGCCGGCCCGCGAGGCGCAGCCCATGCCCATGTTCTTGATGGCCGCGCCGAGGCCGGTCTGGACGTGCCCGGTGACGTGGGTCAGGCAGACCAGGTTGTCCGAATCGAGGATGGCGCTGGCGATCTTGGAGGAGGCGGTCCGGGCCTGGGCCCCCCCCGGCTCCTGCTTGTCCCGGCCGATGAGGCCGTCGGCGATGATGACGGGCAGGCCGGTCGCCTCGGGCGTGAAGCCGTGGGACCAGGCCAGGCGGAGGTGGTCGATCGAGTTCGAGCGCTGGCCCATGTAGAGGGTGTTGCTGTCGGTGAGGAAGGCGTGCTTCGTTTTCCGCCGGATCTCCCCGATGAGGCCGGCGAGCCACGGCGGCTTGATGTGCCCGGTGTTGCCGACCTCGCCGAAGTGGATCTTGAGGGCGGTGAAGGCGTCCTCGACGATCCCGTCGTTGAATCCGGTGGCCAGGTAGGCCTTGCGGGCCTTCTCGGACAGCGCCTCGGCGGGCTCCTGCGCGCTCGCCGGGATGAGATAAACGGGGCTCTTCATGGGTCGTTCTTTCCTTGGCCTAGGCGCTGAGGACGCTCTCGACCGCCTCCCGGCCGGCGCCCGGCGTGAAGCCGAAGCCGAGCCCGGCCAGCGTTTTTTCCACGGCCTCGAGGGCGAAGCGGACCTGGGCCGAGGTCAGGTTGCCCATGTGGCCCATGCGGAAGACCCGGCCGAGCGTGGGGCCCAGGCCGCCGGCGACGACGACGCCGTTCGCGCCGAGCGTCGCCCGGAAGGCCTTGTCGTCGAGGCCGTCCGGATAGCGGACGACCGAGAGGGTCGGGGCGAGGAAGCGCGGGTCGGTGAAAAAGGAGAAGCCGAGGGCGGCCAGGCCGGCCCGGACGGCCTCGGCGTGAAGCGCGTGGCGCTCGAACCTCTCCTCGATCCCCTCCTCGAGGACGATGCGCACCGCCTCGGCGAAGGCCCGGATCTCGTTGACGCAGGGCGTCGAGAAATACTTCGAGGGGTCGCGCATGACCGGCAGCCAACGGAGGAGGTCGGCGTAATAGGCCGGGACGGAGGCCAGCCCGCGGCGCTTCTCCATGGCCGCCTCCGAAAGGACGAGGACGCACAGCCCCGGCGGCGCGCCCAGGCACTTCTGGGCCGCGGTCAGGACGACGTCGAGGCCCCAGGCGTCCATCCGCTCGGCGATGCCGCCCGTGGCGCAGACGCCGTCGACGATGAAGACGGCGCCGGTCTTCTCGAGGACCTGTCCGTATTCCTCGACCGGGGCGCAGGCCCCCGTCGACGTGTCGACGTGGGTGCAGGCGACGACGTTGTAGTTCCTGGCCCGGACCTTCGCCTCGAGCTCGGCGGGCGTGACGGCCTTCCCCCACTCGCTCGCGACGACGTCGTGCTCGATGCCGAAGGCCGCGAGGACCTGGGCCATGCGGTCGCCGAAGTAGCCCTGGGAGAGGACGAGGACCCGGTCGCCCGGCCCGGCCGTGTTGAGCACGGCCATCTCCATGGCCAGCGTGCCGGCGCCGGAGACGATGAACGGCTCGCCCGCCTCCGCGAAGACAATCCTCTTGAGGCCGTCGCAGGCCTCCAGGAGGTCGCGGGCCATGTCCGGGCCGACGTGCGAGACCGTCGGCCGGGCCAGGGCGTCGAGGATGCGCGGCACGACGGGGCTCGGACCGGGGATGAGCAGCAATTTTTCCTGGGCCATGATGTTCCTCTCGGGCGAAGTCCCGTCCATTGTGACCAATCGCCGCCG
>CAZFBC010000227.1:0-4024 GCA_964517245.1 uncultured Eubacteriales bacterium
CACGCCGGCCAGGGGCGCGCCGTCCAGGGTCACCGTCCCGCAGATCGCGAAGCCCTCGCCCGTGTAGGCGCCGACCGTGATCTCGAGCGCCTGGGTCGCGCTGTTCTGAGGCAAGGTCGAGTCGGCGACCTGGACGGTGATCGGGTAGGTCCCCATGACCACAGGGACGCCCGTGATATGGCCGTTGGAGCTCATCGTCAGGCCGTCCGGGAGCGCGCCCGAGAGGATGGTCCAGCGGTAGAGCGGCCGGCCGCCCGTCGCTTCGAGCCGCTGGTCGTAGCGGACGGCGAGCTCGCCGGAGGGCAGAGACGCGGTCGTCACCGTCAGGTCGGGCAGGCGGGCCAGCGCGGTATCAGCGAGCGCCGTCGTCCCGCCCTCGGTCACCGTGACGAGATCGCCGCTCCCGTGATCGATCTTATCGCTGTAGTATTCGGGAGCGTAGTTGAGGAACGGCCCAGCGGGATCGAACAGGACCTTGACCTGGCCCGGAGGCACCTGCCGGACGGTGAAGGTGCCGTCGAGCCCCGACTGCATGCCGGTCAGGTTCACGACCTTGGAGGCGTCCTGGACGATGACCTGGACGCCGGGTATCGGGGTCCCTTCCGAGTCGGTCACCCGGCCGGTGACCGTTCCGCCGCCGCCCGGGAGGGCGATGTCGACCGACGAGGTCGTCGCGCCCGCCGTGACCGTCACCGTGCCGGCCGCGGCGAAGGTCGAGGCGTCCGGGTGCCAATGAGAGATCCGGTCGCCCTGTTGGCTGGGCCGGGCCAGGACCTTATAGACTCCCGGGGGAAGGTACTTGATCGTATAGGGCGTGGGACCGAAGACGACCGCGCCGGGCGAGACGACCCGCGAGAGATCGCTGGCCGTGTCGAAGGCGATGACGTTCAGGCCGCCCGTGCTGTTGGAGATCTGGCCGGAGATGGCCCCGGCATGGTCCAGCCAGGCGTCGACGTTCCCGGTCTCTTCCCCGGCCAAGACCTGGATCGTCGTCGCCTCGTTGTAGAACCGCGTGCCCGGGTAATATTGCGGCACGAGGTTGGGCGAAGAGATGGACGTCGCGTTGAAAAAGACCTTCCACTCCCCTTCCGGGATGTTCCAGAAAGAGTAGAAGCCCGTCGCGTCCGTTCGGATGGTCCAGAGGGAGGTCCCCGCCGGATCGAGGATGGCCACCTGGAGGTTCGAAACCGGCGACCCGTAGGCGTCCATGACGTGGCCGGAGACCGTTCCCCAATCGCGCGTCTGGAGGGCCGCGTCGAAGCCCGCCGCCGTGGCGCCGGCAGCGACCCCGACCGGCCAGGCGTCGGCGAACTGCGTCCAATCGTTGTGCCATTCGCTGACCAAGGGGATGCCGTTCGGCGTCCGCAGCCGGAGCGCGTAGTTCCCGGCCGGCAGGCGGTCGATCCGGTAGTCGCCGCTCGAATCGGCATAACCGGAGCCTCGGGTCCCGGTGCCGGTCACGTGAGCGACGGCGATCGAGTTGAGGTAGGGATCGCCCCACTCGTCGGTGATCCTCCCCGTGATCACGCCGCCGGGCGTCAGCCCGGCGTCGATGTCCGCGACGGTCGCTCCCGAGACGAGGGACACGATCTCGCCGTAGTTGTACATCTCCCCGAGGAAGTTCGTGTCGGGGGTGAAGTCCAGGCCGTCGTTGCCGAAGTCCATGTTGTTGAAGCGGACCGTGTAGTCGCCGGGAAGCCAGCCGATCTTGTAGGCGCCGGCGGCGTCGGTGATGACCATGGGAAAGGTGACGTTCCAATCCATGAGGACACTGAAGAGCTCGACCGTCGCGCCTTCGACGGGCGTTCCCGAATCGTCGGTCACGTGGCCCGTGACGTAGCCGAGCCCCAGGGCGTCGCTAAGCTCGACCGTGACCGCGTAGACGGTCCCCACGAGCCCGACGTAGGCGTTGCCGATGTAGTAATAGCCCGGCGCGACGTCGCAGACGACGAGGGTCTCGTCGGGCGCCCCGGACCGGGCCATGGCCACGAGCTTCCCGGAGTTGTCCAGGACAAAGATGTCCAGGTCGCGCCGGGTGGTCGTGTCGGGGAAGGCCGTGCCCCAGACGCGCACCCTGAGGTCCTTGCCGGCGTCCGCCGCCTCGACGTAGATCTTGAACCAGTCCTCGTCGTTGAGCACCAGGTCCTCGAGCGTCCCGAGCGGTATGGTGGCCGCCGTGGTCCAGTTGTCGTTATCTTCGTAGTAGTCCTCGCCGCCCGAAACATAGGTCGCCGCGTAGTTCTGCCCCGTCTCGTTGGCGGCGAGGCCGACGTAGGCGCGGCTCGAAGGATCGAACGCGAAGCCGGGCATGGTCGGGGTGACCGTTCCCGTCCACCCGGACGGCACGAAGGCGATGTAATTGCCCGAAGCGTCGGTCCGCACGGGGATGGGCGGCCCCGAAATGAGCACGTTGGGCATGCCGTAGCCGCCGAACACGACCTGGCCTTCGATCGTGACGTCGGCGAACTTGATGATCGGGTCGTCCGCCGCCTCGTCCGAGGACAGGCCGGCGAGATCCGCGCTCAGCCACTCCTTGGCGTAGAGGCTCGTGCCCTCTCCCTCCTCGGCGTCCCAGACGACGAGCCCGCGTCCGCCGGCGCCCGCGGCGGGGACGGAGGACGGGTTGATCCCTCCCTGCTTCGCCTGATCGACGGCCATCTCGGGAGAAGGCAGCGCGTCGCCCCAGCCGATCGTCCGGGCGACGATGTCGCGCCGGGCCGGGTCGCCGGCCGGGGACGTCTGGTAGGTGACCAGGACCCGTCCGGCCGCGCCCGCGCTCGACGCGAAGGGCCGGGATTCCAGAAGGGCCTCGCCGTCCGCCAGGAGACCCGTGCCGAGAACGCCCTCGCCGGACACGTTGGCGAAGGCGATGTCGGAATCGCGCAGTCCCTCCGTTCTCTGCCAGACGACGGCGAAGGCGTCCGTCTCCGGGAAGCGGGCCACGCTGGGCAGGATGTTGCGGGCGCCGTCGGCGGCCAGAGAGAGGATGCCGCCGAGGTCGGCCTCGGCTAGGGCCCCGGCGGGGACGAGCCGTCCCTCGATGTCGGAGCGGCCGGCCTCCATGGGCTTCTCCCAGGCGACGAACAGGCTGTCGCCGGACTGGCTGAGGGAAGGATCGCGGAGATCGTAGTCGGAGGAGCGGGCCACGGTGAACGCCTCGCCGGCGGTGTCGGCGGCTGCGGCGTTGAGACGGAGCCCCTTGATCGCGCTCAGCCCGGAGGTCTCGAGCTCTTCCCAGACGACGAGGAACCCGCCGTCGCGGACCGAGGCCCCGATGTCGGGCCGGTCGACGGGACGTGCGGACTTCCCGGTCAGGACCCTGATAGCCCCGGCCCGGCCCGTCGCGTCCACGGTGCAGGCCTCGATCGCGGAGCCCGTGGTCCAGACGACCGTCCACGAAGAGGAGCCGGAGGCCGCCGTCTTCGGAAGCCTTTCGTCCCGGCCCGAAGAAGCCAGGGCCACGATGTTGCCGACGGGATTCCCCTGACGGTCGAGGACCCTCGCCCGGATGTCCCGGTCGTCGCCCGAGCCGGAGCGCTCCTGCCAGACGACGAGGTAGCGCTCGGTCTGCGCGTCGTAGGCGACGTCCGGCAGACCCTTGATCGAGCCGGCCGAGGCGACCGTGCGGACGCTCTTCTGGAACTGCGCCGCGGCGAAGGCCAGAACGAGCACCAGGGACAAGAGCAGGACACCGAGACCTTTGGTCCTAAGCTTCATGGAGTGGTCCTCCTCGATCGTTGGGGTGGGGTTAGGGGATCCCCTTGTGGGCGCGGACGGCCCTTTCAAGGTAAAGACGGAGAATCAGCGCTGGCGCGCAAGAGGTGCGAGCGATGCCCGACACGACGCCATTTTCGTACTCAACAGGCAGAAAAGCAAGCGATTTTTTGCGCGAGCTCTCCAGGCGTTTCGGGGCCCTACCGGTTGACGATCCTCCAGCCGGTGTCGGGGATGATGCTGAAGATCTCCTCACGGAGGAACGTCGTCCCGTCCAGGTACCAGATGTCGTTCATCCCCTGGAACGTGC
>CAZFBC010000228.1:0-3999 GCA_964517245.1 uncultured Eubacteriales bacterium
CGTGGCGGCATGGGGATCGTCTACAAGGCCGAGGACCTGCGGCTCCAACGCCCGGTGGCCCTGAAGTTCCTCCCTCCCCACCTGACGGACTCTCCCGAGATCAGGGAGAGGTTCCTGATAGAAGCCCGGGCGGCCGCGGCGCTTTCCCACCCCAACATCTGCGTCATCCACGAGGTCGGCGAGAGCGAGGAACGGCCCTACATCGCCATGGAGTACGTGGAAGGGGAAACCCTCCGCGACAGGATCCGGAAAGGGCCGCTGGAACCCGGAGAGGCGCTTCGCGTCATCCGTCAGGTCGCGGCCGGCTTGGGCGAGGCCCATGGCAAGGGCATCATCCATCGGGACATCAAGAGCGCCAACATCATGGTCACTCCGAAAGGCCAGGCGAAGGTCATGGACTTCGGGCTGGCCAAGCTCCAGGGCGGGTCGTCGCTCACGAAGAGCCAGACGACGCTGGGCACGGTGGCCTACATGTCCCCGGAACAGGCGCGGGGCGACGACGTCGATGCGCGGACGGACCTCTGGTCCCTCGGCGTCGTCCTGTACGAGACGCTGACGGGCGAGCTTCCGTTCCGGGGAGACCGGGACCTGTCGGTCATCCATTCCATCATCCACGAAGAGCCGAAGCCCCTCAAACAGCGCAAGCCCCCGGTTCCGGAGGAGCTGCGGCAGGTCGTCGCCCGGGCCCTCCGGAAAGATCCCGGAGCCCGTTACGGCTCCGCCGAGGACGTCTTGAGGGACCTGAGGGAGTACGAGGAGGCGCTTCGGGCGGAAGCGGCCGGCATGCTCAATCTGCGCTCTTTCGCGAAGCGGCTGCGCCGTCCCGTGGTCGGCGTCCCCGTAGCCCTCGCCGTCGTGGCGATCACGACCGCGGCTTTCGTTTTCTTCAAGCATCAGGGCCAAGTCCGTTGGGCGAGAGAGGTGGCCCTTCCGGAGATCGAGCGGATGATCGAAGACAACGATATCATGCGGAATCTCGTGCCCCCTTATCGCCTGGCGGTCCGGGCTGAGAGCGTCCTCGGCAACGACCCGAAGCTGGCGGAGCTTTTCGCGAAATGCTCCCTGAACATCAACGTTCTCACGGACCCTCCCGGCGCCGGCGTTTACATGAAGGAATACACGACCCCCGAGGCCGAGTGGTCCTATCTGGGGACGACACCGATCGAAAAAGTCCGCGTGCCCGTCGGCATCTTCCGCTGGAAGTTCGAAAAGGAGGGATACGAGACGGTCCTGGCGGCCTCTTCGACTTGGAACGTCGATTCGCACGACCCCCATCTCGTCGTTCCCTACGATGTCGTCAGGACGCTGGACAGGAAAGGAAGCCTCCCGGCGGGCATGGTCCGGGTGCAGGGAGCGCAGACGGGGCGAGGGAAGCTGGAGGATTTCTTCATCGACCGGTACGAGGTCACCAACAGGCAATTCAAGGAGTTCGTCGACGCCGGAGGGTATCGGAAAAGGGAATTCTGGAAGCATCCGTTCGTTCGCGACGGCCGGGAGCTCGCCTGGGACGAGGCCATGGAAGTTTTCGTTGATCAAACGAACCTCCCGGGTCCCTCGACGTGGAGCGCCGGGGATCATCCGGAGGGCGAGAGCGATCACCCGGTCTCGGGCGTGAGCTGGTACGAGGCCGCGGCCTACGCGGAGTACGCGAGGAAGAGCCTGCCGTCATCGGTCCACTGGGGGACGGCCCGGGGCCAGGAAACGCCGTGGATCCGGTTCTATCAGCTCGGAGGCTACGCGCTCCTGGCCCCCTTCAGCAATTTCGGGGTCAAGGGCCCGGTCCCCGTGGGCAGCCTTCCGGGCTTCACGACGTACGGGGCTTTCGACTTGGCGGGCAACGTCCGGGAGTGGTGCTCGAACGAGACCCCGGCCGGCCGGATCGTCCGGGGCGGCTCCTGGGGCGACAACACCTACGAGTTCGGGAACCGGAGACAGGCTCCCGCCATGGACCGTTCGGCGAAGAACGGGTTTCGATGTGCCCTCTATCCCGATCCGGAGAAGATCCCGGCGGCGGCGTTCCAGTTCGAGAAACTCGTCGAGCCCGGAGATCCCCGCCAAGCGACGCCGGTCCCGGACGCGGTATTCCAGATCTATAAGGAGCAGTTCTCCTACGACAAGACGGAGCTCGACGCCCGCGTGGACGCGAGGTCGGAAAACGCGGAAGGCTGGACCCACGAAACGGTCTCCTTCAACGCTGCCTACGGGGGCGAAAGGGTCTTGGCCCACTTGTTCCTGCCCGAGAACGCCATGCCTCCCCACCAGGCCGTGGTCTATTTCCCGGGGAGCGCCTCGACTCAAGAGAGCTCGAGCCGGAATATCGAGAGCTACTATGAATTCCCGATGTTCCTTTCTTTCCTGGTGAAGAACGGCCGGGCCGTTCTCTATCCCGTCTACAAGGGGACCTTCGAAAGGGGGAATCCGTCCTTGGCGCGGCTGCATCTCGGGGCCGAGTCCCACGCCTATACCGAATTCCTGATCCAGTTCGTCAAGGACTTCAAAAGGTGCGTCGACTATCTGGAAACCCGGCCCGATATCGACGGCGGGAAGATCGCCTTTTACGGCATGAGCTGGGGCGGCCTGCTCGGCGCGCTCATCCCGGCGGTCGAGGACCGGCTCGCGGCCAGCATCGTGTGCGCGGGAGGCTTCGATCAGAGACGTCCCGTGCGTCCGGAAGCGGACCCGATCAACTATGTGACCCGGGTCAGGACGCCGACGCTGATGCTGAACGGCAGGTACGACTCGAGCTTCGGCTTGGAGGAGGGCATCAAACCGATGTTCGACCTCCTGGGGACCCCGGCCGAGCACAAGCGATTGATGGTCTACGACACCGACCACATCCCGCCGCGGAACGAGTACATCAAAGAGACGCTGGCCTGGCTGGACAAGTACCTGGGCCCGGTGAAGAGAGATTAGAATTCCGCTCGGAAGGAATGAGGGCATGATCGGTCAGACCCTTGGCCGGTACCGCGTCCTGGAGAAGATCGGCCAGGGCGGCATGGGCGAGGTCTTCCTGGCCGAGGACACCTCACTCCACCGGCGCGTGGCCTTGAAGTTCCTCCCGCCCGAGATGCAGCAGGACGCCGAGGCGCACAGGCGCTTCATTCGCGAGGCCCGGTCCGCGGCGGCGCTCGACCACCCTTACATCTGCCACATCAACGAAGTCGCCGAAGCCGAGGGTAGCGCTTTCATCGTCATGGAGTACGTCGACGGCCAGGCGCTGAGGGCGATGATCGGGAAGGGGTTGGTCGCTCTCGAAGAGACGCTGCGGATCGGCGTCGAAGTCGCGGAGGCTCTCGAGGCGGCGCACGGCACGGGCATCGTCCACAGGGACGTCAAGCCCGAGAACATCATGCTGACGCGGACGGGTCACGCCAAGGTCATGGACTTCGGGCTGGCCAAGCCGATGGTCTCGCCCGAGAAAGAGGAGCTCGGCGGCCCGACGATGACCCTGCTGACCTCCGAAGGGACCTTGGTGGGAACGTTGGCCTATATGTCGCCGGAGCAGCTCCGCGGCCTGCCTGCCGATGCCCGCAGCGACATCTGGTCGCTCGGCGTCACGCTCTACGAGATGGCCTCGGGCGTCCGGCCCTTCCAAGGACAGAGCGGGTTCGAGATGAGCTCGGCCATCCTGAGCCGGGCGCCCCTGCCGCTGCCTGCGGGCGTGCCGGCGGAGCTCGGCGCCGTGATCGGGCGTTGCCTCGAGAAAGACCCCGCGAAGCGCTATCAGACGGCGCGGGACCTGCGGGCCGCGCTCGAAGAGATACGAGCGGGCACGGCATCGATGTGGGCGGCCTGGCGATATCGTCTGACCCGCCGGCGCTGGCCTGCGGCCGCGGCGTCCGCGGTCGTCGCGGCGGCGCTCGTCTTCGGCCTGAACATCGGCGGGCTTCGGACCTGGTTGACGGGTGGCGGCAGCGCCTCGGGCAGGCCCTTCAAGCTGGCCGTCCTCCCTTTCGAGAACCTGACGGGTGATCCGGAACAGGAATTCCTGAGTGACGG
>CAZFBC010000229.1:0-3973 GCA_964517245.1 uncultured Eubacteriales bacterium
GGCCTTCTGGAGCCGGAGACGCCGCAGGGCGATCCGGACGTTGCTCCAGAGCAAGCCGGGGGAGAGGCCGGCCTTTTTCCAAGGGAACCGCCGGCCCGGCCGCGGGGAGCGGGCGTTCCCGTAGGCGGCGTCGAGCGTCCCGGCCCTCCGGAACTCCGCTTCGGCCCGTAGGAAGGCTTCCTCGAGGCCCAAGCCGCCGGCAGCCAGGTCGTCGACCTTGTCCCGCAGGTAGCGCTCGAGCTCGGCCAGGTCGGCCTCGTCGATCGAGGGGCTGCGGCGCATGGCCTTTTTCCATTTCGCGATCGCTTCTTCGAGGTTGAACATTTAGGCGCCTCACTCAAGCAGGGGGACACGTACCAGGTCCATGTCCCCGTTCTAATGTTCCCAGAGCAGGGTCAGGGCCGAGTGGACCTTGAGCCACTGGCTCTTCTCGTACTCCAGCTCCGCGAGCCCGGCCTTGGTCAGCGTGTAGTATTTTCTGAGCGGCCCCTTGTCGGAGAGCCGCCACTGGGACCGGATCAGGCCGTCGCGCTCGAGCCGCTTCAAGAAGGGATAGAGCATGGGCTCCGACCAATCCAGCTCGCCGCCGGTGATGTCCCGGACCTGCTGGATGATCTCGTAGCCGTAGCTTTCGCCCTTCCTCAGGATGGCCAGAACGATCGGCTTGGTCGAAGCCCCCGTCAACGCTTTCGAGATCATTTTCTACCTCGCCGCATTAGGTACCTAACGCCGTTAGGAAGCAAGTTCCGTGCCATCGGGTGTCGGCCGGGCCACGGGAGCGTCCGCAGGCCGAGCGAGGTCGCATCTGTTCGCAAGCGGACGGAAGTGTCCGGATCCGAGCGCTCGACACGGATAGCGAAGCGCAAATATTTTCTCGTCGAGCGAACATTCCCTCCCTTTCGCGCGTACATAGATTCAGAAAGTATCTTCGCGCGCGAGGTTAACGATGGTCTCCAAACAGCTCATGGCCGCCTCGACGCGGCCCATCATCCTGGCCATCCTGGCCAGGGGCGAGGATTACGGCTACCGCATCATCCAAAAAGTCCGGCGCGTCTCTGGCGGCTCCCTGGAATGGACCGACGGCATGCTCTATCCCGTGCTTCAGAGGATGGAGATGGACGGCCTGGTCGCCTCCCGATGGCGGGCCGCCGAGGGGAGCCGGCCCCGGCGCTATTATCGGCTCACCCCCTCCGGGCGCCAGGAGCTCGAGGCGGAGCTCTCCGGGTGGCGAAGCGTCTGGGAGGCCTTGAACGCGTTCTGCGCTCCCGCGGCCGTCGCGGATTGATTTAGACCGGGCAGGAGGAACCATGTTCGATCTGGAAAAAGCGATACGGGAATGGGCCGCGACGCTGCGCCGCTTCGAGGCCTTCGAGGAGGCGCTCGTCGCCGACCTGGGGACGCAGCTTCGGGACACCTACGAAGCTCTCAAAGACGAAGGTCGCACGGATGAAGAGGCCTTCCGCGAGGCCGTCGCCCGGCTCGGCTCGCCCGAGGCCATCGCCGCCGAGTACGGGAAGAACCGGGCCGCGGCCCTCGACCGCCGCCGCCCCTTCCGGCCGGCCCGCTTCTGGCCCGCCCTCGGCGCGAGCTACCTCAAGACCGCCTGGCGCAAGATGAAGCGCCAGAAGGGCTATTCCTTCATCAACATCGCCAGCCTGGCCGTCGGCCTGGCCGGAGCCCTGTTCATCTGGCTCTGGGTCCAGGACGAGCTCAGCTTCGACCGTTTCCACGCCAACGCTCCGTCCCTTTTCCGCGTCGAGCAGGACCAGGTCGGGGGACAGGGGAACTTCCACGTCTACGTCTCCCAATACCCCATGGGCCCGGCCATCCAGAGCGCTATCCCGGAGATCAAGAGGTCGGTCCGCTACGCCTGGACGACCGGACTGCTCGTCCGCTACGGCGAGAAGGCCTTTTTCGAGGACGCGGTCAGGGCCGTCGACCCGGGCTTCCTCGAGTCCTTCACCTTCCCGCTCGTCCGGGGCGACCGGGCCAGCGCCCTCGCGGGCCCGCGCTCCATCGTCCTGACGGAAGAGACGGCCGCCAAGTACTTCGGGTCCGAGGACCCTATCGGCAAGACCCTGGTCGTCAACAACACCCATTCGCTGGCCGTGACGGCGGTGGCCAAGGACGTGCCCGCCAACTCGACGATCACCTTCGACATGCTGGTCCCGTTCGAGTTCCTGCGGTCCCTGGGGACCAACATCGACCGCTGGGGGTCCAACTCCATCATCACCTTCGTCGAGCTCAACGATCCCGGCGCGGCGGCCGCCGTCGGAGAGAAGATCACCGGCTTCATAACGGACCTTTTCTATGACTCCCTCAGGAACGACCCCGAGGCCTTGGCCAGGGCCAGGAGCCGCCGGCTGCCCCAGTACATGCTCATGCCCCTGGCCGACATCCGCCTCAAGGCCGTCTTCGGCTTCGGCCAGGCCGTCGGCACGCTCCAGAGCGTCAAGAGCTTCTCCATGATCGCCCTGCTCGTGCTTCTCATCGCCTGCATCAACTTCATGAACCTGGCCACGGCCCGGGCGGCCGGGCGGGCCAAGGAGGTCGGGCTGCGCAAGGTCTCCGGGGCCCTGCGGGGGAATATCGTCACCCAGTTCTACGGGGAATCGGGCCTCGTCACCGGCTTGGCCCTCGTCGCGGCCCTCCTCGCCGTGGCCGCCCTCCGGCCGGCCTTCAACGCCCTCGCGGGCAAGGAGATCCCGTTCGCCGCCCTCTTCTCCCCGCCGTTCCTCCTGGGGCTGCTGGCCGCGACCGTCGTGACGGCCGTGGTCGCGGGCAGCTACCCGTCGCTGCTCCTCTCCTCCCTGCGGCCGGCGACCGTCTTCCGGGCCGGGGCCTCCAAGCGGGGCCGGAGCCCGCTCCTCCGCCGGCTGCTCGTCACCGTCCAGTTCGGGCTGTCCATCATCCTCCTCGTCGTGATGGCGGTCGTCTACCGTCAGATCGACTTCATGCGGACGAAGGCCCTCGGCTTCGACCAGGAGAAGCTGATCTACATCCCCCTGAGGGGCGAGACGCAGTCGTCCTATCCGGCCCTGAAGGCGGAGCTCCTCCGCAGCCCGCTCGTCCCGGGGGTGACCGGAACGAGCCAGGTCCCCACCTCCATCTCCGCCAATTCGTGGGGCGCGGAATGGGAAGGGAAGGACCCGGAGAACAGGGTCCTCATCGGGATCACCAACGCCGACTTCGATTACCCCGAGACGCTGGGCATCGCCATGGCCGCGGGACGGCCTTTCCGCCGCGAGTTCGCGACCGACGAGGGCGGGGCCTTTCTCGTCAACGAGGAGGTGGCCCGGCTGATGGGGCTCAGTCCCCAGAACGCGGTCGGCAAGCCCTTGACCTTCCAAGGCATCCGGGGCGGGCCGATCGTCGGGGTGATGAAGAACTATCACTACACGCCCGTCCAGAACCCGCTCGAGCCCATGGCCGTCATCGTCAGCCCCGCGGTCGTCCGCTTCGCCATCGTGAGGCTCGGCGGCGGCAACGTGCCCGCCGCCATGGCCCAGGTCGAATCCGCCTGGCGGGCCGTCAATCCCAGTTATCCCTTCGACTTCAGGTTCTTCGACGACGACTACGACGAGAGCTACAGGCAGTACGAGAGGATGGGGGCCATCCTGAAGTGGTTCGCCGGGCTGGCCGTCGTCGTGGCCTGCCTGGGACTCTTCGGCCTGGCCTCCTTTCTGGCCGAGCAGCGGCAGAAGGAGATCGGGGTCCGCAAGGTGCTGGGCGCTTCGTCGGGGCAGGTCATCCTGCTCCTGTCGAAGGAGTTCGCCCGCTGGGTCCTGCTGGCCAACCTCGTCGCCTGGCCGGCCGCCTACTTCGCGGCCCGGTCCTGGCTCCAGAAGTTCCCCTACCGGACGGGCATCGCTCCGGCCCTGTTCGTCCTGGCGGGCGCCGGGGCCCTGCTCATCGCGCTGATCACGGTCAGCGGGCAGGCCTGGAGGACGGCCCGGCGGAATCCCGCCGACTC
>CAZFBC010000230.1:0-3941 GCA_964517245.1 uncultured Eubacteriales bacterium
AGGCCAGGTGCTCGACGACGTGGGCCAGGCCGCGCTGGTCCTCGTCCTCGAGGACCGACCCGGCGTTGACGACGAGGCGCAGCTCGGCCCGGTTCTTCGGCTCCCGGTTCTCGCGGATCCAGTAGCGGAGGCCGTTCGCGAGCCGCCCGACCGTGATCCGCGCGTCGACGGGGATCTTCTGGTCGAGGGCGTAGGAGCCGGCCGGGGCGGGGGCCTGGGCCGCGAGCGGTGGGACGGCCGCGAGGACGGCGAGGACGAGCGACAGGGCGACAAGGAAGGTTCGGCGAAGGTGTCTCATCCCCTCCATCATAGACGATTTCCTTATTTTGCGTTAGCCGGGGCGTGATATACTTCTCCCATGAGCGCGCGTCAGGGGCTCGCGGCGGTCGCCCTCGCCATCGTCCTCGCGGCAGCGGCCTGCTCCGGGTCGGACGCCGTCCTTATCGGCAACAGCGTTCTGGCCGTCGGCGCCGCCATCAACCCTCCCATCATGCGGGCCGTCGACGGGATCCCCGGTTGGGAGCGGACGGGCGAGGTCGAGACGTTCACGAGCGACGGGCTCTACGGCCACATCGACGGCGGGGCCGAGATCGTCCTGCAGTACGGCTTCCGCAAGCTGGCCGTGTTCAGGTTCAGGCGGGCGGCGGCCCCGGCCGCCCCTGCGGAGCCCGAGGAGGTCGATCTCGAGATCTATTGGATGGCCTCGGGCGAGTCGGCCTTCGGCTGGTATTCGACGCGGGTCGAGGGCGGAGAGGCGCGCCGGCCCGGGATCGAGTCGGACCATTGGATCAGCCCCGGGCAGGCCAACCTGGTCAAGGGCGAATTCGTCGTCAACATCCTGGCCCCGGAATGCACGGAGGAGGAGATCGGCGCTTTCGCGGCGGCCGTGGAGCCGAAGATCCCCGGGAAGAGGACCGTCCGGCCCGGGGGAGTGGACCGGCTGCCGGGCGAAGGCCTGGTCCCCGGGAGCGCGCGCTACATCAAGGGACCGCTCGCGGCCCAGAACGAATCGCCCTTCCTCGACGCGGCGTTCTGGGGCTTCGGCGGGACGGGAGGCGCCGCGGGGAGCGCGGGCGCCGCCGCCGAGGCCTACACGGCCAGGTACGGCGGGGCGCCGGCCGTTTCGAAGCTCGCCGTGGTCAGGCTGGGGACGCCGCCGCCCGCGCCGGGGGCCGTCGAGGACGGCGTCCGGTCCCTCTTCGACGAATATCTCGCGGACGTCGGCTCGGACGGCGCGACGCTCCGCGGACGCAACGCCGCCGGCCGCTGGTTCCTCTTCAGGCGGGAGGGCGGCTTCGCCGCGCTCGTCCTCGGAGACCCGGACCGCGGCTCCGCGCTGGCCCGCCTCGACTCGGCCTTGGCCCGCGCTTCCCGCTAGAAGGGGCCGAGGCGGACGAGGCTGGCCAGGACGACCGCCGCGCAGCCGATGGCCAGCCAGATCGCGAGCAGCGGCAGCAGCCAGCGGACCCACTTCGTCCAGGGGATGCCGAGGATGCCCAGGGCGGCCATGAAGTAGCCCTGGGTGGGGACGAAGACGTTGGTCAGGCCGTTGCCGAGCTGGTAGGCCAGGACGTTGGTCTGCCGGGTCACGCCGACGAGGTCGCCGAGCGGCGCGAGGACGGGCATGGAGACGGCGGCCTGGCCGCTGCCCGAGGGGACGAAGAAGTTGAGGACGTTCTGGACGGCGTAGATGCCCACGGCGCTCAGCCAGGTCGACCAGCCCCGGACGGTCGCGACGAGGGCGTGGGTGACGGTGTCGAGGACGTTGGCGTCGCGCAGGACGACGAGCGTCCCCCGGGCCAGCCCGACGATGAGGGCCGCGTAGGTGATGCCGGCGGCGCCCCGGACGAAGCTCCCGACCGTCTCGTCGGGAGACAGGCCGCCGAGCGGCCCGGCGGCCAGCGCCAGGGCGAAGAAGAGGCCGGAGAGCTCGAGGATGCCCCAGCCCCAGGCGAGCGCGCCGGCGACGAGCAGGGCCATGGCCGCGGCGAGGGCGGCCAGGACGAGCGCGTGCCTCCGGCCGAAGGGCGCCGCCCCGGCCGCCGCGGGCAGGGGCGCTCGCGCCCGGTCGAGCCCGTACATGGGGCTCGACTCCGGCCTGGCCGCGACGCGCCGGGCGTAGCGCGCCAGGAAGGCGACCGTCACCGCCGTCATCACCGCCCACAGGCCGAGCCGGAAGCCCATCCCCGAGAAGAGCGGCAGCCCGACGATGCTTTGGGCGACCCCGACCGTGAACGGGTTCATGAAGGCCGCGGCGAAGCCGGCGTTGGCCCCGACGAGGGCGATGCCGCCGGCCAGGAGCGAGTCGTAGCCGAGCGAGCGGGCGAGAAGGAGGAGCGCCGGCAGGAAGACGAGCGTCTCCTCGGCGATGCCGATCGTCCCGCCGCCGACGGCGAAGACGACGGTGAGGAGCGGCACGACGAGCGCCCGGCGGCCGCCGAGCCGCCGGACGAGGGAGCGGACGCCGGCCTCGACGACGCCCGTGGCGTCGAGGACGCCGAACGCGCCGCCGATGATGAAGATGTAGAAGACGATCCCGGCGACCTCGAGGAGGCCCCGGGGGAAGGCGAGGAAGAACGCGCCGGGACCGGCCGGCCGGGCCTCGACCGGATGATAGGACAGCGGGGCGACGGTCTCCCGCCCGTCGACGACCGCGCGGTCGTAGCTGCCGGCCGGGACGAACCAGGTCGAGACGGCGGCCAGGGCCATGAGCCCGACGAGCAGGACGTAGGTGTGCGGGACGCGGAGCTTCATCGTCTCATCGGGGCGCCGTGAAGCGCCGGGCCGCGGCCGCGTAGAGGCGCGCCGCCAGGCAGACGTCCTCGACCGGGACGCTCTCTTCCGCCGAGTGGGCCAGGGCCAGCTCGCCCGGGCCCCAGACCAGGGTCGGGATGCCGGCCTCGCGCGAGAGGAGGGCGCCGTCGGTCCAGGCCGGGAACACGCCGAGCGCCGGCTCGGGCCGCCCGACGTCGCCGAAGGCCGCCCGGGCCGCGCCGACGAGCGGGTGCGCCGCGTCGATGACGAGCGGGCCGTGGAGCATCGTGGCCATGCCGCCGGGCATCCGCTCCAGCCGCGTCTTCAGTCCCGGCCGGGCCTCGCGGACGCGGGCCAGGACGTCCTCGAGGTCGCCCAGGACCTGGTCGATGGTCTCCGTCGTCACCCAGCGCCGGTCGAGCTGGACGCGGCAATCGTCGGCGACCATGCTCGGCTGCTGGCCTCCCCTGACCGTCCCCATGTTGATGGCCGGAAGGCCCAGCACGGGGTCGCGCCGGCGCTCGAACGCGGGGACGAGCTCGGTCTCGACCAGGCGGACGAAGTGGGCCGCGGCGTTGATGGCGCTGACGCCCGCCTCGGGCGTGCTGCCGTGCGCCGCGCGGCCCGTGAACCCGACCTCGAGCCACTCGAGGCCTTTGTGGCCGACGGCCACCCGGTTCTCCGTCGGCTCGCCGATGACGGCCCCGTCGGCCTCGAACCCGCCGAGGATGAGGGCTTCCGCGCCCAGGCTCTCCATCTCCTCGTCGACGACCGCGGCCAGGGTGACCCGGCCGGACGGGAGGCCGCCCGTCGCCCGGATCTCGACGAGGGCGGCGGCCATGGCCGCGACGGCGCCCTTCATGTCCACGGTGCCGCGCCCGAACACGCGGCCGTTCTCGACCCTGGCCGAGAAGAAGTCCGCGTCCGAGCCGGCGTTGGGAGGCACGGTGTCCGTGTGCCCGCAGAAAAGGAGGTGAGGCCCGGGCTTTTTGCCGGTGATGGACGCGAGGACGTTCGGCCGGCCTTCCCGCACCTCGGCGAGCTCGACGGCGACGCCTCGGTCGCGGAGCCAGGAGGCGAGGGCCCCGGCCGTGGCCTCCTCCTGTCTCTCGACGCCCGGATGGCTCGGGGCCCGGACCATGGCCTGCAGCAGCTCGAGGGTCTCCCGGTCGTCCATCTCTCCTCCT
>CAZFBC010000231.1:0-3941 GCA_964517245.1 uncultured Eubacteriales bacterium
ACCTGGGGACCTATTACGTCGACACGGGCGAGTCGGCGGCCAACCCGACCAACCGGCTCTTCAGCGCGGTCCTCAGCCCGCGGGTGTGGCGCCTCGGCGTCCGCTTCGAGTTCTGAGGGACGGGGGGCGGGCTACTTCTTGATGGTCGAGATGAACGCCTCGACCTCGGGGATGCCGCCCTGGAAGACGAGGTAGCCGTTGGACGGCTCCCTCTCGGTCGTCTCGCCGGCGACGGGCGTCAGCATGATCCGGCGGACCTCCTCGAGGTCCGTCGTCCGTCCCAGAGCCCACGCCAGCTTGACGTAGGCCACCTCCGGCAGCATGTTCGCGCCCGGGATGACGCCGAGCTCCATCATGTCGCGGCCCGTGTCGTAGACGTACATCTGGACGTAGCCCCAGAGGGTCTGGACGGTCATGTAGACCGCGACGCCCTTGTCGCGGGCCCGCTTGAGCGCCGGGTAGAGGGGCTTGTTGACGTGCCCCAGCCCGGTCCCCGCGATGACGATGCCCCGGTAGCCGTTGTCGATGAGCGAGTCGACGATGTCCGGCTTCATGTTGGGGTAGTAGTAGACGATCGAGACCTTCTCCTCGAAGGAGGTGTCGATCCGGACGTCCCGGTCGGCCCGGCGGCGCTTGTAGTCCTGGCGCAGGGGCGTGATCTTCTCCCGGCTGACCATGGCGATGGGGATGTCGCCGATGGTGCGGAAGGTCGAGCGGTAGCTCGAGTGCATCTTGCGGACCCGCGTCCCCCGGTGGAGGAGGCCGTAGGTGTCCGAGGTCGGCCCGAACATGCAGACCATGACCTCGGCGATGTCGCTCTCGGCCGCGGTCTTGACGCTGTGCATGAGGTTGAGCGCGGCGTCGGACGAGGGCCGGTCGGAGGAGCGCTGGGAGCCGACCATGACGATGGGCACGGGCGGGTCCTGGACCATGAACGACAGGATGGCCGCCGTGTGGTGCATGGTGTCGGTGCCGTGGCCGATGACGATGCCCTGGACGCCCTTGGCGATCTCGCGGCCGATGGCCTCGGCCGTGGCGATGTACTGCTCCGGGCCCATGTTCTCGCTGAAGACGCCGAAGAGCTTCTCGGTCTCGAGGTTGCAGATGTCGGCCAGCTCGGGCACCGAGCCGTAGAGCTCGCCCGGCGAGAAGGCCGGGATGACGGCCCCGGTCCGGTAGTCGAGCCGGCTGGCGATCGTGCCGCCCGTGCCGAGCAGCTTGACGTTCGGCTTGGCCGGGTCGAAGGGAAACTCCTTCTCCGGGATCTTGTAGTGGGCCTCCTTGCGGCCGGCGATGGCCACGGCCTCGATCGAGCGGGCCGCCAGGCCGATGTTGTAGCCCGAGCGGAGCTTGATGACGACGTGGAGGGGGTCGGCCGTCTCGGAGCGCGGCAGGATGATGCCGGTGTAGGTGCCCCGCGCGGTCCTGATCTCGACGTCGCTCCAGACCATGGCCCCGAAGCTCTTGAGCGTCTCCAGGGCCTCGCCCCGGTAACCCTTGTAGGCGTCGTCGCCGGCCATCAGCGTCTCTCCTCGGCGGCCGCCCGGACGCGCTCGACGACGGCGGCGCCCTCGACGCGGCCCCGCAGGTCGGTCATGACCAGGCCCATCAGGACGTGGGCCCTCCTGTCGGGGTTGTGGACCTTGAGGCCGTCGAGCGCCGCCGCCGCGGCCGCGATCCGGGCCCGGACCTCGTCCTCGCCGGCCGGACGGACCTCGCCGGCGGGCGGCAGGGGCTCGCCCCGCGCGGCCTTCTCCATCAGGGCGAAGACGCCTTCCCGGGAGATCTTCCGGTCCCGGTAGAGTGCGAAGATCGCGCGGAGGGCGTCCTCGCCGGCCCGGGCCGGGTCCAGGCCCTTCCTCTTAAGGCGCTTGCGGAGCTGCACCAGGGCCACGGCCGCGGCCACGGGCGCGATCCGCCATTCCTTGACCAGGGTCTCGAACAGCCCGGCCAGGCGCGAGACGGCCAGGGGCTCGACGACGTCGGCCGGGAGCCCGAGCTCGCGGTACCAGGCCTCTCGCGTCCAGACGGGGACGGGCAGGGCCCGGCGGATCCGCTCCAGCCGCTCCTCGGTGACGCGCTTGGGAGGCAGGTCCGTGTCGGGGTACATCCGGTCCGGCCCGGGGAGGATGCGCTCGAAGCCGTTGGTCCCGTCCTTCAGCGCCTGGCGCGTCTCGGAGGGGACCCCGGCCGTCGCTTCCCTGGCCCGGATGACGATCTCCTGGGCGCCCGTCCGGACGTCCTCGGGCGGGCCCCAGACGACAACCACGGTGTCGTCCGCCGCGGCCTTGACGGCCTTGCGGACGGCCTCCCACTTGGGGCTCGAGAGCGTCTCGGCGGAGCTGTCGGAGTGGACGATGTTGGGGAGCTTGGTCAGGCAGGCGACGACCCGGACGCGGTCGGAGATCTCGCGCGAGAAGCGGGTGTTCGTCTGCGTCGGCCAGGCCAGCAGGTCGCGGAACCCGCGCAGGACGACGGCCGCGGCGACGGCGCCGGCGTCGAGGGCCTCGCGGATGGGATGGTAGCTCGTCTTCAGCAGGATGCGGGTGACGTCCTCGGTCCCGGAGCTGAAGGTCTCCGGCGTGACGCCGCGGCCGCGGAGCTCCTCCCGGAGCCGCAGGAGGTTCCACTGGCGCATGGCCTCGTGGTAGGTCAGCAGCGGGATGCGGGGGATGCGCGGCACGCCCTTGATCTCGACGCGCGTGCCGCCGCGGACGCTGACGTTGACGTCCTCGCGGGCGGCCCCCAGGCCGGTGCGGACGTTGCCGGTGCTGCGGACGAGGCGGCGCAGGATCTGGGCCACCTCGGCCACCTCGGCCGGCGTCCGCATGTCGGGCCCGGTCACGGTCTCGATGAGGGGCATGCCCAGGCGGTCGGTCAGGTAGGTCCGGCGGTGGCCGACGTCGCTGACCTCGCGGCAGGCGTCCTCCTCGAGGCCGAGCTGGACGATGGAGACGCGCCGGTCCTTGAAGGGGATGGACCCGTTGACGCCGACGATGGTCGTCCTCTGGAAGCCGGTCGGGATGCTGCCGTCGAGGTACTGCTTGCGGGCGATGTGGAGCTCGTCGACGAGGTTGAGGCCGTAGAGCATGGCGACGCCGAGGGCGTGGTCGAGGGCCTGCTCGTCGATCATGAACGGCGGCGTGTCGTCCATCTCGTAGGTGCAGACGGTCTCCCGGTTGATCCGGTAGATGATCTCCTTGCGGGTCTTGAACTCCATGAGGGCCGTGCCGTCGTACTCGCCGAGCTCGGACAGGGTGGGCCGCATGTGGCGGAGGATCTCGGCGTCGTACCGGTCGCTGTAGCGGCCGGCCGGGCAGCGGCAGAAGAGCTTTTTCTCGGTCAGGAGCTGCTGGTGGATCTCCAGGCCGGAGCGGAAGCCGACCCCGGCGTAGTCGGCGTCGGTCATCTCCGCGAACGGCTTGAAAACGAAGGCGTATTCGCTCATGGGTACGGCCCGTCCTCCGGGCACAAGGGAGGCATTATAGCACAAAAACGCTGTTGATTTTTGAGGCGACTTGTGTAGAATAGGCCCTTTCCGAGGCGCGGGGGGCCCGTTCGATCCCCCGCCGGGCGCCCGCTCACTACGCATCGAGGAGACACGCATGAACATCCTGGGCCTGGCCCGCCACGGGCTGAACTCGTTCGAGCAGATCGCCATCGTGGGCGTCATGCTGACGGCCTTCGTCAGCCTCTGGTACGCCTGGATGCTGCGCAAGGTCGTGCTCAAGAAGGACAAGGGCACGGAGAAGATGCAGGAGGTCTGGAACGCCATCCGCGTCGGCGCCGACAGCTACCTCAAGACGCAGCTCCGCAAGATCCTGCCCATCATCGGGGTCCTGACGGTCGCCCTGTTCCTCAGCGTCTACGTCGTGCCGGCCAGCCGCGAGGCCGTGGCCGAGTTCGGCGCGAAGAACGCCCAGATCATCATCGCCATCGGG
>CAZFBC010000232.1:0-3923 GCA_964517245.1 uncultured Eubacteriales bacterium
TCGGCCGAGGCCCGGGCGTAGGCCAGGTAGCGGTCGCGCGGGGCCCCCTCGAGCGGGGCCGCGAAAGCCGGCGCGAGGAGGGCGGCGGCGACGACCAAGACCAGGCAGCGGCGGAGTCCCGACGGCGTTCTTGTCATGAGCTCGCTCCTTTGTCCGGGGTTCGATTTTTTTTCTATCATAATTCGGCGGGCGGCGCAAAGCCGCGGCCCGCGGCCGGCCCGCGGTCCCGCGCGGGGCCCGGGTTGCGGGGGCGTCCGCCGATGTGAGAGAATGAGAGGGAATCATCGGACAGGAGGCGACGAATGGCCCTGAAGATCGGACGACGGGAGTTCTTCAAGACGAGCGCCCGGGCCGGGTTGGCCCTGGCGGTCGGAAGCGAGCTGGCGGCGGGACCGAAGGCCGCCCCGGCCGCCAAGGCGAAAAAGCCCGTGGACGTCGCCGTCGCGGCGGGCGCGGACTACGAAAAGGCCGCGCGGGAGGCCGTAGAGCTTCTCGGAGGCATCGGGACGTTCGTCCCCAAGGGGGCGAAGGTCGCGCTCCTGCCCAACGTCCAGAGCCGCCATCCCGGGTCGTTCACCAAGCCCGAGGTCCTGCGGGCCGTCATCCGGCTCTGCAAGTCGGCCGGGGCCGGGGAGATCAACTGCCTGAGCTGGCAGACGGTCAAGCAGTGGGAGGACACGGGCCTCAGGGCCGTCATCGAAGCCGAGGGCGCCGGCCTGAATCTCTACGAGAAGGACGAGTCGCTCTTCAGGCCGGTGGCCGTTCCCGGCGCCAGGGCCCTGGCGGAGGCCCGCGTCCTGGCCGCCCTCTACGACCACGACCTGCTCATCAACATGCCCATCACCAAGGACCACGCCGGCAACAAGTTCACAGGGACGATGAAGAACCTCATGGGCCTGAACTCGCCGGCCAGCAATCGGACGTTCCACCGGCCGAACTGGAAGACGGACCCCGACGACGTGGCCCACCTCGAGCAGTCGATCGTCGACCTGAACAAGGCCGTCAAGCCCGCCCTCAACGTCGTGGACGCCACCGAGTTCATCGTCACCAACGGGCCCTTCGGCCCGGGCGAGCTCATCAAGCCGCAGAAGGTCGTGGCCGGTGTCGACCGCGTCGCCGTCGACGCCTATTGCGCCGGGCTCTGGGGCCTGGCCGCGGCGGAGATCGTCCAGATCAGGCTGGCGGCGGAGCAAGGCCTGGGACGAATGGACCTGACGAAGGCCGTCGTCCGAGAGATCCGGGTCTGAGGATCGCGATGCCGCGCCGCGCCGGGCTCTTCCCGGCCCTGGTCCTGGCCATTTCAACGGCCGCCGCCGCGCCCCAGGACGGGGCGCTCGGGGCCTTGCTTCCGGCCGACGGAGCCGTCCCCGGCTGGTCGAGGGACGGAGCGCCCCAGGCTTACGAGGGCGAGGACCTCTACGCTTACATCAACGGCGGGGCCGAGATCTACCAGGAATACGGGTTCCGGCGGGTCATCGTCCAGGACTACGGGGACGCGGCGGACCGGTCGGTGTCCCTGGAGATCTTCGAAATGGCGTCCCCCGCAGCCGCCTTCGGCATGTTCACGTTCAAGAGGTCCGGCGGCGGCCGGCCGCTCGGCCTGGGGAACGGGGCCGAGCTCGAAGCCTATTATCTCAATTTCTGGAAAGGCCGATTCCTCGTCACCCTGACCGGCTTCGACGAGACCGCCGCGACGCTCGAGGGCCTGGCCGCGCTCGCCGGGGCGGTGGACGCGAGCCTTCGGGACTCGGCGGCCCCGCCCGCGCTGGTCGCCGCCCTTCCGGAGGAAGGGTTGGCGCCGGGCAGCGTCAAGTACGTCAGGGGCCTGATCGGGCTCAACAACATTTACGCCTTCGGGACGGCGCGCGGCCTGGCCTTCGCCGAGGCCGTCCGGGGCCTCTACGGGAACGGGGCCGGCCTGGTGGTCCTGGAGTACGCCGCGGCCGGGGCCCGGGTCTCGGCCGGACGCGACCTCGGCGCGTATCTCCAGGGCTCGGACACGTTCGCGAGCGAGAGCTGTGACGAAGAGGGCGTCCGCGTCTTCCGGGACGGGAAAGGCCGGCGGCTCGCCCTGTCGGGGACCGGGTCCCGCCTGCTCGTCGGGATCGGTCCCGACGCCGGCGCCGTCCTCGACCTCGTCCGCCGGGCCCGCTGAACGGGCGGCCGTCCTTCGGCTTTACTGCAGGACCTGCTTGACGATGTCGACCAGGCCGAGCGCGTATTCGATCTCGGTCAGGGGGACCTTGGCGGCCTGGGCGATCTTGGTGAACCGGCCGTCCTTGTTGCTGTCCTTGGTCACGACGATGTAGTCGGCCAGGGGGGCCACGGCGTCGATCATCCGCTCGTTGTCGCTGCCGGCCGGGCCGCGCTTCGACTCGCCGCCGATGTGCACCGCCATGACGAAGACCTTGTTCTGCTTGCAGTGGGCGATGACCTTCTTCAGGCGGGCCTCCTCGCGGTCGAGGGTCAGGCCCGAGGCGCCCATGCCCTTCAGGCTGGCCCCGATGGCGAAGATGACCGCCTTGTACGGGGTGCCCGCCGGGTACCGGTCGAGGTCGGTCGTGACCTCGATGTGAAAGCCCGGGCCCGATTCGCGCCCGCCCAGGCCGACGCCGTCGGCCACCATTTCGGGGGTCGGGACGTCGCAGTAATCGTAGGCGATGCCGGCCTCGTCGAGCACGATGTTGACGGTCGTGACGTCGGTGCTCTGGCCGGCCGAGGTCGTCAGCACGGGCAGCCCGGCCTTGGGGACGGACTGGCCCGCGACGAGGAGGGACAGGCCGAGGACCGCGAGCCCGGCCGCTCCCAGGACGATGGTCTTGTTCATGAGGGTCTCCTTAGCTCTCCCGCCGGCAGCCGCTACTGCTTGTCCGGCTCCATCAGGATGTCGAAGGCCCGGACGGCCTTCTTCCACCAGTCCGGAAGCGCCGGCTTGGAGCGATCGTAGTTCCGCTTCTCCGTGTCGTAGAGGTAGAGGCGGTTATATTTGACCAGGAGGTCGTCGCCGAGCTTCCACCAGGCGTTGACGACGTTGGTCGCGTTGTTGAGCGCGAAACCGGTCAGGAAGCGGGCCGCCTCGGCCGGCTTCTTTTTATGCAGGGCCAGGGCCTCCCGGTCGATCTCGGGGATGCGGGCGATCAGCTCCCCCTCGTATTTCGCCTGGGCCGCCCGCACGTCCTTCATGGCCTCGGAATAGACGACCTGGACGTGGAAATCGGTGTAATCGAAGGCCCAGCGGGCCGCGTCGCGGCTGAAGGTCCAGTGATCTCCCACCGAGAACGACTTGGGCAGCTCCGTCGCGCCGGCGTGGAACGGCATGTAGCAGGCCGTGTCCTGCGAGCCGAACGCGATCCAGACGAGTCCGCCGATGGCGTCGGGCAGGCCCGCCCGGCTCTGCGTGACCGTCGTGTATTCCGCCCGGCCGTCGTCGATGACCCGCGGCTGGCGGCGGTTGAAATAATTCGGGTTCTTGAAGGGGCCGCCCCGGATGCCCTTGACCGGGTCGAAGGGCGTGCCGTAGCTGCGGTCCCGGGTCATGTCCATGACGTCCTGGAGGGAGAGCTTCCGGTCCGGCTTGACCGAGAAGGGGAAGTCCATGTTCGGCGTCTCGAGCCTGTACTTCTTCGAGGGAGCGACCAGGTCGAAGAAGCGCCACATCCTCTGGATGCCGCCGTTCGTGCTGGCCGCCGAGCCTTCCTGGGGTGAGTAGGCCCTTTTCCAGTTGAAGGGCTGGCCGCTTTTCGGGTCGTAGAAGCCCATCTCGACGGCGAGCGACACGGCGTTCGGGGAGGCCATGAAGAAGTCCGCGTTCCCGAGGTCGATCTCGCCGATGCGGGATTCGTTGGGGCAGACCGAGACGTGGTCGTCGGGGACGCGCTGGGCGCACCAGACGGCCCCGGGCTTGCCGCTCTCCGGCGTCCACA
>CAZFBC010000233.1:0-3907 GCA_964517245.1 uncultured Eubacteriales bacterium
CAGCTTGCCGAGGGCGGCGTCCAGCTCCTCGACCAGGATGCCCGACAGGACGGCCGGGAGGAACTTGACCTTCCGGGCGCCGAGCGGCTTGTACCTGTCGAAGGTGTGCCGGAGGATGCTCCGGCCCGACTTGAACTCCAGGAACTCGAGGTCCATGGCCAGCCGGCCGTACCAGACCTTGGGGTTGTCGATCTCCTCGATGATCCGGACGTTCGTGCGCAGGACGATCTGGGGGTCGCCCTGCAGGACGTCGAGCATGACCCGGGAAAAGCCGCCCTTACGGAGGAAGTAGTCGCCCATCGCCTCGCGGAACAGGAGGTCGGGCTTCTTGGCCCAGAACACGGAGGAATAGTACTTCAGCTCGTAGGCGGAGACGCGGTAAATGACCCGGAAGTCGTCGTAGAGGGGGTCGATGCGGACCGGCTCCACGTAGAGCACCCGGTCGACGCGGTGGGAGGGCAGGTCGTCCCTCTCCGCGGCGACGATCTGGAAGTACCGCTTGCTCGGCGTGGAGAAGCACCCCGCCAGGAGCAGGACGGCCGCGAGCGCGAGGACGTGTTTCCTCATCATTTCTTGTCCTTTCGTGTCCGCAGGATGGCCGACGGCTCCTCGGCGATCTCCCGGGCGAAGCGGGCCAAATTCTCGATGGCGACGCCGAGGTTGGCGAACGTCCGCTGGAGCTCGGACTGCTGCTCGAGCAGGACGCTCTCGACCTTCTTCAGGCTGACCGAGGCCGTGTCGAGGAAGCTCCGGACGTCCAGGAGGACCTGGCCGAGCTCCTCGGCCGAGAAGCGCGCCGAGATGTTGTCGAGCGTCTTCTGGGAGCTGGACTCGATCGTCCGGACGAGGCGGTCGAGGTCCTCGGTCATGGGCACGAACCTCTCGGTCGCCCGGGCGAACTCGGCCGTGGCCTTCTCGATGCTGACCAGGGTGTTCTCGAGCGAGGTCCGGCGGGAATCGATGACCCCGGACAGGGCGGCCGAGCTCTTCTCGGCGTTCTCCAGGAAGGCGTTGACCCGGGCCACGTTCTCCGGGGAGAGCAGCTCGGTGATCCTCTTGGCCGTCGTCTCGATGTTGTTGACGATGTCGTCCGCCTTGTCGCCGAGGCCCCGGCCCGTGGGGATCTCGCCGTGGGCCCGGAGGTTCTCGGCGGCCTGCGTGCCGCCGCTGATCTCGATGTACTTCTGTCCCGTCAGGCCGACGTAGACCATGAGGGCCCGCATGTCGGTCTTCATGGTCAGCCCCGGCCGGATCTTGACCTCAACGACGACGCAGTCCAGGTCCGTGGGGCTCAGCCCGATCCCGACCACCCGGCCGACCTCGACCCCCCGGTACTTGACGAGGGAGCCCACGGCCAGGCCGTGGACGGAGGTGTCGCGGAAGCTGATCACATAGACGTCGCCGGGGTCGTTCAGCTCGGGGACGATGAAGAACCCCGCCACGGCCACGAATACGACCGTGGCGAGGGACAGGAAGATCCCCAGCCGGGTCTTTTGCTCATGCGTCATCATGGTGGTCCTTCCTGAGGAAGAATGTCCGGATGAACCCGTCGTCGGCGGCGGCCAGCGCGTCGGCCTCGCCGGCGTAGTGCAGGCGGCCGTCGTTGAGGACGAGGACGCGGTCGGCCACCCGCTCGATCGAGCGCAGCTCGTGGGTGACGACGACCAGGGTCATCCCGAAGGTCGCCTTGAGCCGGAGGAGGAGGTCGTCGAGGAGCGACGAGGTGATCGGGTCGAGGCCCGAGGAGGGCTCGTCGCAGAAGACGATGTCGGGGTTGAGGACGAGGGCCCGGGCCAGGGCGCCCCTCTTGCGCATGCCTCCCGAGAGCTCGGCCGGGAACTTGTCGGCGCTCGCGGCCATCTCGACCTCGGCCAGGCCGGCGTGGACCATGTCCCGGACGACGTCCTCGGGCAGCTCCGGGTAGTGCATGCGGACGGGCAGGGCCACGTTCTCGTAGAGGCTCAGCCCGTTGAGCAGGGCCCCGCCCTGGTAGAGGACCCCGATCCGCTCGTAGAGCGCCCGCAGCGACGTCTCGGAGGAGTAGTCGACGGGGGAGCCGGCGAAGTCGAACCCGCCGCCGAGCGGGGGGAGGAGCCCGGCCAGGGTCTTGAGCAGGGTCGATTTCCCCGACCCGCTGACGCCCAGGACGACGGTGATCCGGCCCTCGGGGATGCCGAAGGTCAGGTCGCGGAGGATCTCCTCCCTGCCGTACCCGACGACCAGGCCGCTCGCGCTGATGATGTCCATGGTCAGTAGATCACGAAGGCGAAGATGCAGTCGATGACGATGACGAGGGTGATCGACAGGACGACGGATTCCGTCGTGGCCCGCCCGACCTCCTCGGCGCTCCGGCCCACGGTCAGGCCCTTGAAGCCGGCGCTGACGACGACGACCCAGCCGAAGACGACCGTCTTGACCAGGCCCCAGGCGAAGTCGGTCCAGTCGACGCTGTTGACCATCTGGTCGAGGAAGGCCCCCGGGAGCATGTCGAACCGCAGCCGGGCGACGACCATGCCGCCGACGATGCCGGCGACGTCGGCCATGGCCACGAGGAGCGGGACGACGAAGGTGATGGCCAGGAGCCGGGGCACCATGAGGAACTTCTCCGGGACGATGCCCATCGTCCTCAGCGCGTCGACCTCCTCGAGGACGGTCATGCTGGCCAGCTCGGCCGTGACGGCGGCCCCGACCTTGCCGGCCAGGATGACGCCGGCCATGAGCGGCACGAGCTCCCGCAGCATGGCGTAGCCCATGAGGTCGGCGATGTAGATCTCGGCGCCGAACATCTCCAGCTGCTCGGCCGAGGCGAACGAGATGGTCACCCCGACCAGGAACAGCAGCAGGCAGACGATGGGGTAGGACCGGTAGCCCATGAAGAACATCTGGTTCCAGGTCTCCCCCGGATAGACGCCCTTGCGCTTCCCGACGTAGAGGCCGACGTGATAGACCTCGTCGGCGAGCATGGACAGGAACCTCCCCACGGTCCTAAGTCGCGCGGTAAAGCTGTCGACCCGGCCCCGGAAGAACCGGCCGGACCGGCGGCCCGCGGGCGGCCGGTCCGGCTTCCCCGGCCAGGAGGCCTCCGGCCGCCGGGCGAAGCCGGTCGAGGCCCGGGCCAGGGCGTCGGGGACGTTGACCGCGGCGACGCCGGGCAGGCCGCCCTCGAGGTGGCCCAGGAACGCCAGCGTCGAGCTGTCGAACTCCTCGACCGACCGGAAATCGAGGCTCAGGGCGCCGTCGCCCGTCCTGCGGCGGATCTCGCCGAGGAGAGCGACGACTTCGGGGGCCCGGAGCCTCCTCGGCAGGACGATCGTCCGGGGCTCGAGCGTGGCCGGCGGCGTCTCGCTCATTTCGTCTCCGGGAGGACGATCACGGTCTGGTTCAGGGCCGGCGCCGTCGCCGGGAAGCGGACGGCCCGCCCGTCCGCGCTCACTTCGATGTAATACTCGATATCGGACGCCGGGGGCGGGAGGGTCGCGGCGAACACGCCCCGGGCGACATGTCGGAGCGGGACCGCCCGATACGCCCCCTTGCCCATGTCCCTCCAGAGAACGGAGGCCGCTTCGGGCCTCTCCCGGCTCAGGACGAGGACCTTGAGGGCGAGCGGCTCCCCGGGTTCGAGCGACGTCCGCAAGGCCGGGACGACGATCCGCGGCGGGCCGTCATAGCCGCCGGAAAGGACGGCCTCGGGCGGCAGGTCCCGGCCGAGCATCTTGACGAGATCGGCTTCCGGCCGCTCCCACGCTCCCGGCAGAAGATGCTGCTCCCAGTTGGCGATCGTTCCCAGCTCCCCCGTGTTGCTCACGGTGGCCAGGAGGGCCCCGTAGATCCGCCTCAGGGCGGCGGCCATCTCGGCCCGGACGGGCAGGGCTTCCGCCGCGAGAAGGTCCCGCTGCGCGGCCCCGGC
>CAZFBC010000234.1:0-3870 GCA_964517245.1 uncultured Eubacteriales bacterium
CGGCCGAAATTCCCGAAATCCGCCCCGATATACAGGTCGCCGGGCGCGACCTTCCCGCGCAGCTCGCCGAGCATCGCGGCCTCGCCCGCCCGGCCGGCGGCGCCGGATCCCGATGGGGACACGGACCCAGGGTACGTGTCCCCTTTCGTGTCCCCGTCTTTGGCCTTGGCGCCCGCCTCTCCCCCGTCCGGCACGTAGATGACGACGAGCCCGGCCGTATCGCGGATCTCCCTGCGGTTGAAGATCTCCATCAGGCTCGGGTAGCCCTCGCGCGTCCGGACCAGGAAGACGAACCGCCGGCCGCCGACCTCGAGCTCGCAGCCGAAGAGGGGCTTGAAGCCGCCCGCCGGCGCGACGCGCTTCCACTTGCCCCAGCCGTAGATGTTGCCGGTGTCGGCCAGGGCCGCGGCCGGGAGCCTTTTCGCCGCCGCCCAGCCCGCCGCCTCCTCGAGCGTGACGCTCCCCTTCCCCCGGCTGTACACCGAATGAAGGCGAAGCGGCACGAACATGGCGCTCTCCCGTCCCCCCTCACTTCGTCAGGGACGCCGTCTTGAGGACGTAGCCCCGCCGCGGCTCGAAGGCGTAGACCTTGTCGAGCATCCTCTCCCGGGCCGTCAGCAGCGAGCCGAAGCCGTACTTGTCGCGGACCTCGTCGAGGGCCCGGCCGAGCCTCTCCGGCCGCTCCGAATAGGGCTCGAAGAGCGCGAGGGGCCGGACGCGCACCAGCTCGGAGGCCTTGACCCCGACCAGGCGCAGGGCCAGCCGCGAGCCGGCGACGAGCTCGAGGAAGAGCTCTTCGGCGATCTTGTAGATCTTGCCCGTCTCCTGGAGCGGCGACAGGACGAGCCGGCGCTTGATCTCGGTCTTGAAGTCGGCGGTGCGGGCCTTGACCTCGATGACGTGGGCGTAGAGCCGGTCCTGGCGCAGGGCCAGGGTCAGCCGGTCGCAGAGGTAGGCCAGGTGGGCCAGGAGCAGGCGCCTGTCCCAGAGGTCCTCGAGGAAGGTCGTCTCGCGCGACACGGACTTGGGCAGCGTCCGCGTGACCAGGGGCCGGCTGTCGATGCCGCGCGACTGGAGGTAGATGTCGTCGCCGCCCGCCCCGAAGAGGGTGTGGAGGGCCGCCCGCGGCAGCCTCCACAGCTCGCCGATCCTGTGGATGTTCATCAGCCGCAGGACGACCTGGCCCTTGGGGCCGATGCCGGGCAGGGCCTCGATGCCGAGGTCGCGGAGGTGGCGCTCCTCCTCGCCCTCGCGGATCTCGAAGAAGCCGGCCGGCTTGGCCCGCCCGGTGGCCAGCTTGGCCAGGATCTTGTTCGGGGCGGCCCCGACCGAGACCGTGACCCCGATCTCGCGCTCGACCCGCCGCTTGATCTCCCGGGCCGCCTCCGGGAAGGACGGGTAGAGGCGGCCGCAGCGGGTGAGCTCCAGGTAGGCCTCGTCGAGCGAGGCCTCCTCGACGTCGGGGGTCGCGGCGTGGAGGACGCGGAAGAAGCGCTCCGAGAAGGCCTGATAGACCTGGTAGTTGCCGCGGACAAAGACGCCCTCGGGACAGAGCTGGCGGCACTTGCGGAGGGGCATGCCGGAGTGGACGCCGAACTTGCGGGCCTCGTAGGAGCAGGTCGAGGCCACGCCGCGCTCGTGGGCCAGGCCGCCGACGATGACCGGCTTGCCCGCGAGCGAGGGGTCGAGCAGGACCTCGACGGCGGCGAAGAAGGCGTCGATGTCGACGTGCAAGACGTAGCGCCGCCCGTTTTGCGACAGAGACACCCCGGCTCCTTTCTTTTCCGCGATCCAATCCCCTTGTTCTCCCCTTCCGCGAAGGGGGACGCGATCGGGGCCCCGCCCCGCTCAGTACTTGCGCATGACGCCGATGACCCTCCCCAGGATCCTGGCCGACGGGGCCTCGATCGGCTGGAAGGCCGGGTTCTCGGGCACCAGGAAGACCTGCCCGTTGTCGCGGCGCAGGCGCTTGAGCGTGACCGACCCGTCGTCGAGCATGGCCACGACCATCTCGCCCGAGTTGGCCAGGCTGGTCCGCTCGAGCAGGACGTGGTCGCCGTCGTCGATGTAGGCGTCGATCATGCTCTTGCCGTCGACCCGGATGCAGAAGACGTTGCCCCGCCGCCGGCCGACCATCCAGCCCGGGACGTCCATGGCCTCGCCGGTCGCGTCGAACGACTCGCGCGGCCCGCCGGCCGGGACGAGGCCGGCCACGGGCACCCGGACCTGGCTCTCGAGGAGGGCCGGGAGGCCGGCGACGCGGATGTCGCCGTCCGCGCGGCTGATGTAGCCCTTGCGCTCCAGGCTCTGGAGGTGCTTGAGGACGGCCGAGGGGCTGGGGATCTTCAGGGCCGAGCCCAGCTGGCGGATGGTCGGGGCGTAGCCGTGCCCGAGGATGAAGTCCTCGACGGCCCGGAGGACCTTGGCCTGCCGCAGGGTCAGCTCTCGCCTCAATGTGTTTACCATTTTGTTCACCCTTTACAGGATAAGGCCGCCGCGGGCGTTTGTCAAGAGGAAAATCGAGGGGCCGGCGTTTTCTTGACAGGACGAGGGGGCGTATGGAATAGTGTTCTGTCCGATGAAGAAATTCCTGAAGAAAGCCCGTTGGATCCTGATCCCGGCCGCCCTGGCCGCGATCGTCGTCCTCTGGGTCGTCAAGTTCGAATCCCAAAAACCCGAGATCCTTCCGGCCGACGACAGCCCGTTCCTCGGCCGCGAGCTTACGTTTCGGGTCAGCGACCCGAAAAGCGGTCTGGCCGAAGTCCGGGTGGAAGCCGTCCAGGCCGACCGGACCGTCGAGGTCTTTTCCGAAAAATTCCCCGCGGCGCTGCCGGCTTACGTCAAAACGCTTTCCCTGCGCCCGTTTCCCGCCGGACTGGCCGACGGCGAGATCCTCCTCCGGATCTCGGCCGAGGACCGCTCCTGGAACGGCGGGAACACCGCCGTCTGGGAAAGAACGATGGTCCTCGACACCCGCCCCCCCCGGATGAACATCCTCGGCGGGCCGCACTATATCAACACGGGAGGCGCAGGCGTCGTCTCGTGCACCGTGGACGAGGAAACCCCGATCGTCGGGATCCAGGTCGGAGAGCGATTTTTCCCCGGATTTCCAACCGGCGAAAAGCGGTTCCTGGTCTTTTTCGCGCTCTCTCCGGACGCGCCCCGCGACATGGCTTTCTCCGGCGTGGCCGAGGATCCGTCCGGCAACAGGACGACCGTCGTTTTTCGGCCGGTGATCAAGACCGTCGCCTTCAAGCAGGACACCCTGAGCCTGTCCGACAGGTTCCTCGGAGACGTCGTCTCCTATTTCAAGAACATCGACCCGGGGCTCCGGGGAACGGACCTGGAGGCCTTCCTGACGGTCAACCGGACACAGCGGAAGCTGGATTATGAACGGCTGGCGACCCTCTGCAAGAATACGGGACCCCGGAGGCTCTGGTCCGGGGCGTTTCTCCGGCTCCCGAACTCGAAGCCCATGGCCTCGTTCGGGGATCGGCGGACCTATACGTACGACCGCAAGGTCGTCGACCAGCAGGTCCATCTCGGCGTGGACCTGGCCTCCACGGCCCAGTGTCCGATCCCCGCGGCCAACGCCGGCCGGGTCGTGTTCGCCGACCCGCTAGGCATCCACGGCCTGACGGTCGTTCTGGACCATGGCCTGGGGTTGTTCAGCATGTATTGCCATCTGAGCCAGATCGATGTCGCGTTGTCCCAGGACGTGACGCGGGGCGAGGCCCTCGGGCTTTCGGGATCCACGGGCCTGGCCGGCGGCGACCACCTCCATTTCGCCATGCTCATCCACGGGGCCTTCGTCAATCCCGTGGAATGGTGGGACGACCACTGGATCCGCGACAACGTCGAGCTCAAGAC
>CAZFBC010000235.1:0-3849 GCA_964517245.1 uncultured Eubacteriales bacterium
CCCCCGGCCTGAACCTGGCCATGACGGCCATCTACGTCCCCGAGCCGGTCATCTCCCTGGCCATCGAGCCCGTCGACAAGAACGCCTCCGACCGCGTGGCCAAGGCCCTCAACCGGTTCACCAAGGAGGACCCGACCTTCCGGACCCACGTCGATCCGGAGTCGAACGAGACCATCATCCAGGGCATGGGCGAGCTCCATCTCGACGTCTACGTCGAGCGCATGAAGCGCGAGTACCGGGCCGAGGTCAGGACCGGCATGCCCCAGGTCGCCTACCGCGAGGCCATCAGCCAGGCCGTCGACTTCGACTACACCCACAGGAAGCAGACGGGCGGCGCCGGCCAGTACGCCCGGGTCATCGGCCGGCTCGAGCCGCTGGCCAAGGGCGGCTTCGAGTTCGCCAACGAGGTCAAGGGCGGCCGCATCCCCCGGGAGTTCATCCCCTCCTGCGAGAAGGGCTTCCGGGCGGTCCTGCGCAAGGGCGCCCTCATCGGCTTCCCGGTCATCGGCGTCCGCGTCGTCCTCAACGACGGCCAGTACCACCCCGTCGACTCGTCGGACATCGCCTTCCAGACCGCGGCCCAGGCCGCGTTCCGGCAGGTCTACGCCAAGGCCCGGCCCCAGATCCTCGAGCCGGTCATGAAGGTCTCGGTCGAGGGGCCGTCGGAGTTCGCCGGCAACGTCTTCGCCACCATCAGCCAGAGGCGGGGCGTCATCGTCAGCTCGGTCGAGGACGGCCAGTTCTCGCGCGTGGACGCCGAGGTGCCGCTCGCCGAGATGTTCGGCTACGCCACCGTCCTGCGGTCGCTGACCCAGGGCAAGGCCGAGTTCACCATGGAATTCCTGAAGTACGGCCGCGTCCCGTCGCACGTCGCCGAGGAGCTCGCCGCCAAGCACCTCGAGGACGAGCGCAAGAAATCCCAGCGTTAACGGAGAGAACGATCATGACGCTCACGGTCAAAGAGGAACTCATCAAGCGCAGCCCCCTGCGCGTGCTCGAGAAGTCGATCTCCGGCGGCCTCGGCAAGGGCCGCATCGGCGTCCTGGCCAGCCGCAAGGGCGTCGGCAAGACGGCCTGCCTCGTCCACATCGCCGCCGACAAGCTCCTCCAGGAGCAGCACGTCATCCACGTCTCCTACGCCAGCCGGGTCGACCACATCGTGGCCTGGTACGAGGACATCTTCAAGGAGATCGCCAAGAAGCCGAAGATGCGCGCGGCCCTGGACGGCTTCGACGAGCTCATCCGCCGCCGGGTCATCATGAACTTCAAGCAGGACGGGGCCCGGACCGAGCAGGTCCTGCGCAGCCTCGAGGCCATGATCGTCCACGGCAACTTCCGGGCCGAGACGGTCATCGTCGACGGCCTCGACTTCGCCCAGGCCGGGCCGGACGAGATCGCCAAGTTCAAGGAGTTCGCCGGCCGCCTCGGGCTCGAGCTCTGGTTCAGCGCCTCGCTCCGCAAGGAGGAGCCCCTCTTCGACGACCGGGGCATCCCCTACGAGCTCGAGGGCCACCTCGGCGTCGTCGACGTCCTCATCACCCTGCGCCACCACGGCGACCACGTCCACTTCAACCTCGTCCAGGACCACGGCCGCCTGGCGGCCAAGGACATGGGCCTGAAGCTCGACCCGACCACCCTGCTCATCGCCAAGGACGTCCCGGCCCGGTCCCGCTGAGGCTTTACTCGGCCCGGCGGGTGTGCTATATCTGCCGTCTCGACGCGCCGGCCCGCGCCGTCCAGCCATGACGCCGAACACGGACGCCCGGATCACGTTTCCCACCGGCACGCGTCTGGCCGTCATCGACCTCGACGGCACGCTCCTCAAGGGCCAGAACGCCGAGCGGATCTTCTACGTCCACCTGCTCGCCCACGGCCACATCGGCGCCCTGCGCATGACCGGCTTCCTCCTGTCGCTCGTCAAGGACTCGCTGCGGCTGGGCTTCCGGCGGGCCATCGCCGTCAACACCCGCATCCTCAAGGGCCAGACGCCCGAGGACGTCCGGGACTGGGCCCGCGCCTTCGGCCAGGTCTTTCTCAAGAGGGCGGTCACCGAGGACCTCCGGGCCAAGATCCTCAGCCTCAAGCGGGACGGCTGCCGCGTCGTCCTCCTGTCCGGCTCGCTGCAGATTCTCGTCGACCAGCTCAAGGACCGGCTCGAGGCCGAGATCCTGATCGGCTCCGAGCTCGAGGCGGCCGACGGGAGGCTGACCGGGCGGAAGATCGGGATCTTCCCCTACGGCCGGATGAAGGTGGACGCCCTGGCCCAGAGGATCGACCCGGCGGGGATCGACTGGGCCGGCTCCTGGGCCCTGGCCGACCGGATCTCGGACCTGCCCGTCCTCGAGCTCGTCGGCCACCCGGTCGCGGTCCACGCCGACCGCAGGCTGCGCCGGCTCGCCCGGGAGCGAGGCTGGGAGATCATCGGCTGAGCGGGGCCGCGGCGCCCCGTCCCCGTCAGAAGAGATAGCTCATCCCGGCGAAGACCCGGGTCTCGCCGCCGGCCGCCCGGACGTCCCCGACCCTGCCCCACCGGTGGATGCCCTCGACCGCGGCGAAGGCGCGCGCGGAGAGCCGGGGGACGCGCCAGCCCGCCTTGAGGAGGAAGCGGGTCCGGGTGTCGGCGGCCTTGACGTCGTCGACGAGCTCCTCCTGGAAGCGGTCCAGGCCCTCCCAGGAATCCCAGGCGTGGGCGCTGGCGAGCCCGCGGAGCCAGAGGTTCCCCCAGTCGAGATCGACCCGGACCGAGGCGCTGCCGCCGAGGGCGTAGTGGTAGCCGAAGTAGCTCATCGTCGTCTTCATCCCGTCGATGGGATGGACGGCGGAATAGGCGTTGAAGGCCCAGGCGCTCACCAGGGCGAAATCGAAGTAGGCGTCGGCGACCACCCGGACCCTGTGCCCGCGGCCGAACCGCGTCCAATCGACGACGGGGCCGAGGAGGTGGGTCACCGTCATCTTTTCCCGGAAGTCCGTGGGCGTCTCCGGCAGGGGGTCGATCCGGACCTGGACGCTCGTCAGGTCGTAGACGGTCGGCCTCTTGCGGACGTAGGTCAGGGCCGATCCGAGCCCGACGGAGAGGGCCTGGCCCCGGCCGAGCTCGTCGATCGTCTGCCGGTACCAGGCCCGGCCGACGGTCCGGGCGAAGAGGTTCGTCTCCTCGAGCGGCCCGTCCGTCAGGTGCTCGTCGCCCGGGCGCCTCCCCCGCACGGCCATCTCGAGATCGAGCTCGACGAGCGACGCGTCGCGCAGGACCCGGCGGACGGTCCCCGGCCGGCCGTACTCGGGCGTGCGGACGATCTCGGTCTCGACGGCGAAGTAGGCGGCCCCGAAGGGGTCGCGGCCCGTCTCCGACGAGTGCCGCCAGCCGGCCGAGAGCGAGAAGCCGTGCCAGCCCGGCTCCCGATAGGCCCTCGACGCCGGGTTCTTCCGGTCGAACCATTGGTTGATCTCGTTGATCGGGTTGATGAAGCCCAGGGCCCTGAGGACGGGGGACCTCCGGTGGTGGAAATAGTCGCCGAGCTGGAACCAGCTCTCGCCGAGGGGCAGGGCCCCGAACGCCGTCAGGAACATGTCGTTGACCGAGATGACCTCCCGCCACTCCGAGACGTACTCGTAGAACAGGGACGCCCCGAAAGCGCAGAGGAAGGATTCCTCCCAGGTCAGGTGGTTGGTCCGCCCGAACTGGTAGTAAAGGGCGCCGGCCAGGGCGTGGGTCCAGTTGGTGACGTAGTTGTTCGAGTCGAAGCGGATGGCCTCGGTCGTCAGGAAGCGGCGGTACTGGTCCTCGCAGGTCAGCTCGTACTGCCAGTCCTCGATCCAGCGGTGGTAATCGGCCCAGTACCTGTAGGTGGA
>CAZFBC010000236.1:0-3838 GCA_964517245.1 uncultured Eubacteriales bacterium
CAAGGGGGACGTCCCGGCCGTCAAAGCCCTGGTCGAGAAGTCGCCTCAGCTCGTCAAGGCCCGCGACAGCCGGGGCCTGACGCTTCTCCATCTCGCCGCCAACGGCACGGACCCCGTGCTGATCGATTTCCTCGTCGCCAGGGGCGCCGAGGTCGACGCCGCCGGAGGGCCGGCCGGCACGCCGCTGCACGTCGCCGCCGCGAACGACCGGCGGGAGGCCGTGGCGGCCCTCCTGAAAAGGGGCGCAGCCCTGGAGACCAAGGACGACTACGGGCGGACGGCCCTCCTCCTCTGCGCCCGGGAGCGCGGCCAGGCGGCCACGGGCCGCCTCCTCATCGAGGCGGGCGCCGACGTCAACGCCTTGGACAAGTTCGGGGCCTCCGCGCTCGAGCTCGCGGCCTGGCGCGGCAAGACGGACTTCATCGACCTGCTCCTCGACAACGGAGCCGCGGTGCCGGAGAGCGGCGAGAAATGGCGTGCCGCGGTCGACGAGGCCGCCTCCCGGGGTTTGACGAAGCTGTTCCGGCGGCTGACGGACGGCGGGCGGGACCTGAAGGCCGCCGATCCCTCCGGCCGGTCCCTCCTCTGCGCCGCGGCGGCCGGCGGCTCGGCCGAGATCGTCGGCCTGCTCGTCGACCGGGGCTTCGAACCGGGCGGGGCCGGCCGATTCGGCTGGACGCCTCTCCATTACGCCGCCCGGGACGGCCGGACGGACGCCGCCCGGGTCCTGATCGAGCGGGGCGCGCCCCTCGACGCCCGCACGGTCATGGGGCAGACCGCCTACAACGTCGCCGCGGAAAGGAAGATGGAGGCCGCGGCCGCCCTGCTGGCGGAGAAGGGCGCCGACCGCTCGGACATCCGGTTCCCGGTCCTCGAGGGGGACTACCTCGGCCAGAAGCCCCCGGGGGACGAGCCCGAGCTCTTCGCTCCCGGGATCGTCTCCTCGGTCTGGGGCCTTCACAGCACGGCGGTCTTCTCGCCGGACGGGACCGAGGTCTGGTGGGCGCCCATGGTCACCTTCCCCGGGGAGATCTATTCCCGCGGCGGCCTGTTGACGATGAAGCGCGTGAAAGGGCGGTGGACGCCGCCGGCCTGGGCCTCCTTTTCGGGCCCGACCGGCGAGGACGACGTGCCCTTCTTCTCCCAAGACGGGGCCAGGCTCTATTTCATCTCCCGCCGGCCGCTTCCCGGGGAAACGGGGCGGGGGAGCGAGAGGATCTGGTTCGTCGACAGGACGTCCGGCGGCTGGTCCGAGCCCCAACCCCTCGATCCCGAGGTCAACGCCGTCGACAAACATTGGGAGTTCTCCCTCGACCGGGAAAGGAACGTCTATTTCGCGGGCCGCCCGCCGGACACCCTCGGCGTGAGCGACGTCTACGTGGCCCGGTTCAGCGGCGGCAAGTACGAGAAGCCCGTCAACCTGGGCCGGCCCGTCAACTCCCCCGAGATCGATGACACGCCTTTCATAGCCCCCGACGGGAGCTATCTCCTGTTCTCGCGGCAGTTCGACCTCTGGGTGAGCTTCCGAGGGGCGGGCGGCGCCTGGGGCGATCCGGTCAATCTCGGCCCCGTCGTCAACAGCCCGTCGATCGAGCTCTGCCCCATGGTCACGGCCGACGGCAAGTACTTGTTCTTCCTCAGCCAGCGCGACGGCGAGAGCCACGCCTACTGGGTCCGCGCCGACGTGATCGAAAAGCTCCGGGCCCGGTCCCAGGCGGCCCCGGACGAAGAGGCCATCCAGGCCCTCGTCCGGACGGCCTACGTGGACGGCCTGATGAACCTCGGGGACCTGGAGAAGACCCGGGCCGGCTTCCATCCCGACTTCGTCTTGCTCGGCCTTCAGGACGGCCGGCTGACCCGCTTCCCCATCGCCGATTGGATCGCCTCCTCAGAGAAGCGCAAGGCCGAGGGCCGGAAGGGCCCCCTGGTCACGTGCCGCTTCGCCCGGATCGACGTCACGGGCGACGCCGCGGTCATCAAGCTGGAGCTCCTCCGCGAGGGCACGCACGTCTTCACCGACTACCTGTCGCTCTACAGGTTCCCCGACGGCTGGAAGATCGTCGGCAAGATCTACCACCGGCACGCCTGAGGCGGCCGGAGGCGCGGCGGCCGAGGCGTCCGGATTGCCGTCCTTTCTCTCTGTCGTGCCGGTTCGCGGGAGCGCCCGCCGGTTGGCATGGATATTTCGTGAACATCATATTCCGAGGAGAATTATGACAGACCTCTTTTTCCGCAGCCGGATCGTTTTGACACTGGTCTCGCTCCTTTTCCTGGCATTCGGCCTCACCTCGGCTCCGGCCGGCCCGTCCCGGTTCGCGATCGTCGGCGTCTCCGTGGTCGACGTGTCGGCGGGAACGACCCTTCCGGACCGGACGGTCGTCGTCGCGGGCGACCGGATCGAGACGGTCGGCCCGGCCTCCGGCGTCGCCGTCCCGTCCGGGACGGTTCGGATCGACGGCCGGGGGCGCTTCCTGATGCCCGGCCTGATCGACGCCCACGTTCATTTCACCATCGTTCCCCAGGTCTTTGGCCGGCTCCTGGTCGCGAACGGAGTCGTCGCCGCCCGGGACATGGGCCAGCCGAATGAGTCCGCGCTCGCGCTCCGGAGGCAGGTCGCCGACGGGTCGCTCCTCGGTCCCGAGCTGATCGTCACCGGCTGGCTGCTGGACGGCGACCCGCCGATCATCCCAGCGGCCGCGCTCGCCGTGAAGACCCCCGAGGAGGGCCGCGCCGCCGTGGCCCGCCAGGCCGAAGCCGGGGTCGACCAGATCAAGGTCTACAGCAAGCTCGAGAAGGACGTGTTCCTGGCGATCGTCGAGGAGGCCAAGCGCCGCAATTTGGCCGCGGTCGGCCACGTCCCCGAGTCGGTCTGGATCGAGGATGCCGTTTCGGCCGGCCTGCGCAGCCTGGAGCACCTGTCCGGGTTCCAATGGCTCATCGCCCGGCTCCTGGGAGTGCCGGTCACGCTGAAGTCGGGCGGTCAGTTCAACGGGATCGAGCACTTCCTGCGCCTCGGCGAGATCGACCGGCAGCGCCTGCAGGAGGCGCTCCGTCCCTACCGCGAGAGCGGCATTGCGATCTGCCCGACGATCGTCACAATGAAAGTCCGGGCGGACGACGTCCTGGCCGCCGGCTTTCCGGGCGGCGAGTATGTCCCGTCCGAGCTCCGGTCCATGTGGCGGACCTGGTGGACCCCCTCCCAGAGGGAGTTGTTCAGGGCGCTCTGGCCGAACCTGGCGAAACTCGTCCGGGAGCTCCATGAAGCGGGAGCCATGCTGATCGTCGGCACCGACCTGCTCATGCCCGGCGTCGTCCCCGGGTTCTCGGTGCACGAGGAGATGGCGATCTGGCAGGACGCGGGCATCCCGGCGGCCGACGTGCTGAGGAGCGCGACGCTCGTGCCGGCGCGCTTCCTGGGCCAGCAGGACCGGCTCGGCACGGTCGAGGCGGGCAAAGCCGCCTCGTTCCTGCTTCTCGACGCCGATCCGCTGGCGGATGTCCGGAATGCCGGGCGGATCGAAGGCGTTTGCCTTCGTGGGCGGTGGTTCGACCGCGCCGCCCTGGACGCCCTGAAAAGGGAGGCCCGGGCTCTTGCGGCCCGTCCCGAGCCCGCGCGGTCACCGCGGCCGGGGGGCGCGACGAATCGCGTCGAATCGACGAAGGGGTCGTGACTGACCCGGACAGCGGATCCGGGCGAAGCCTGAGCGCGGGTCGCCGCAGTCAAGATAGCGCTCAACGACCTCCTTGACTCCGGCTCGAGGGCGCGAAGCCCCTTGGGTGGGGCCCGCCAAAAGGCCTATTTCACGACGACCTTCAAGTATGTATTGCCGGCAACGGG
>CAZFBC010000237.1:0-3812 GCA_964517245.1 uncultured Eubacteriales bacterium
TCGGTCATCACCATCCCGGCGACCATGGCCACCCTGATCAAGGTGCCCATCGTCCAGACCATCGCCGCCCAGTTCGGCATGGGCATGCCCCTCTACAACCTCGTCTACGTCGCGGCCATCATCTTCTTCACCTACTTCTACATCTCGATCATCTTCAACCCCGTCGACGTCGCCGACAACCTCCGCAAGTACGGCGGCTTCATCCCCGGCATCCGCCCGGGCAAGAACACCTCCGACTACATCGACGACGTGCTCAGCCGCATCACCATGGCTGGCGCCGTCTACCTGGCCGCCGTGGCCATCCTGCCGGAGTTCATGATCACCGGCTTCCGGGTCCAGGCCCTGCCCTGGATCGGGCCCTGGCTCGACATGAACCTGCCCAGGTTCCTGACCCAGGGCCTGGGCATCGAGTTCATGTTCGGCGGCACCTCCGTCCTCATCGTCGTCGGCGTGGCCATGGACACGATGCAGCAGATCGAGGCCCAGCTCGTCATGCGCCACTACGACGGCTTCATGCGCCGCAGCCGCATCCGCGGGAGGCGCGGATGAGGATCATCCTCCTGGGCGCTCCCGGAAGCGGGAAGGGGACCGTCGCCGAGGCCCTCCGCTCGGCCTACGGGTTCCCCAAGATCTCCACGGGAGACCTGCTCCGCGAGGCCGTCCGGGAGCGCACGTCGCTCGGCCTGGTCGCCGCGTCCCAGATGGGCCAGGGCGGCCTCGTCGACGACGCCACGGTCCTGGCCCTGCTCCGCGAGCGCCTGGACCGGGACGACTGCCGGGAGGGCTACGTCCTCGACGGCTATCCGCGCAACCTGGCCCAGGCCGAGAGCCTGGACGGGCTCGGGGCGCCCGGCCGGGAGGTCGTCATCGACCTCCGGGTCTCGGACGGAACCGTGCTCGGCCGCCTGACCGGCCGGAGGACCTGCCCGAAGTGCGAGGCGATCTACCACCTCGTCAACAAGCCGCCCCGGGCGGCCGGCATCTGCGACGTCTGCGGCGCGGCGCTCGTCCAGCGCAACGACGACACCCCGGAGGTCGTCGCCGAGAGGCTCAAGACCTACCACGCGAAGTCCGAGCCTGTCGTCGGCCGCTACGCGGCCAGGGGCGTCGTCCACACGGTCGACGCCGACGGGCCGGCCGGGGCCGTCGTCGCCGAGGTCCGCGGGATCCTGGACGCCGCCCTGGGGCGGGACGGGCGCGCGGGGGACGGCCGATGATCATGATCAAGTCGGCGGCCGAGCTCGAGGGCATGCGCCAGAGCAGCCGCCTCGTCGCCGTCGTCCTCGGCGAGCTCGAACCCCTCATCCGCCCCGGCATCCGGACGCGGGACATCGACCTCTACGCCGAGAAGCGGACCCGCGAGCTCGGGGCCGTGCCGGCGTTCAAGGGCTACCGGGGCTACCCGGCCTCGGTCTGCGTGTCGGTCAACGAGGAGATCATCCACGGCATCCCCTCGGGGCGCATCCTCGAGGAGGGTGACATCGTCAGCCTCGACTTCGGCGTCCTCTACGAGGGCTTCTACAGCGACTCGGCCCTGACCGCCCCCGTCGGGCGGACGGCCCCCGACGCGCTGAAGCTCATCGCCGCGGCGGAGCGGTCCTTCTACAAGGGCCTGGAGCAGGTGCGGGACGGCGCCCGCCTGTCCGACGTCTCGGCCGCCATCCAGCGGTCGGTCGAGGCCGAGGGCTTCTCCGTCATCCGGCAGTTCGTCGGCCACGGTATCGGCCGGGCCCTCCACGAGGAGCCCCAGGTGCCGAACTTCGGCCTCCCGGGCCGCGGCCCCAAGCTGCGCCCGGGGATGACCCTGGCCATCGAGCCCATGATCGCCGCCGGGGGCCACGAGGTCGAGGTCCTGGAGGACGGCTGGACGGCCGTGACCCGGGACCGCCGCCTGGCCGCCCATTTCGAGCACACGGTGGCCCTGACCGAGAACGGCCCGGAGATCCTCAGCGCGAGGACGCCGTCCGCCGCCCGGCCGGGGGCCGCCCTTCCCAAGGAGACGCCCCATGCCTAGACAGGACATGTTCGAAGCCGAGGGGGTCGTCCTGGAGACGCTGCCGAACGCCATGTTCCGGGTGGAGCTCTCCAACAAGCACGTCATCCTGGCCCACATCTCCGGGAAGATGCGCAAGCACTTCATCCGCATCCTGCCCGGCGACCGGGTCCTCCTGGAGCTGTCGCCCTACGACTTGACCAAGGGGCGGATCACCTATCGATTCAAGTAAAAGGACGGGACGATGAAAGTCAAAGCATCCGTGAAGAAGATCTGCCGGAACTGCAAGATCGTCCGGCGCAAGGGCGTGGTGCGGGTCATCTGCTCCAACCCGAGGCATAAACAAAAACAGGGATAGGCGAGGTCAACATGGCAAGAATCGCAGGCATCACGCTCCCGCCCGACAAGAGGATCGAGGTCGGGCTGACCTACATCTACGGCATCGGCCGCTCCAAGAGCCGCAAGATCCTGGACGAGGCCAAGATCGACCGCAACAAGAAGGTCAAGGCCCTGGCCGAGGACGAGGTCAACAAGATCCGCCAGATCATCGAGAAACGGGAGAAGATCGAGGGCGACCTCCGCAAGGAGGTCACCATGAACATCAAGCGGCTGATGGACATCGGCTGCTACCGGGGCCTCCGGCACAAGAAGAAGCTGCCCGTCCGGGGCCAGCGCACCAAGACCAACGCCCGGACCCGCAAGGGCAGCAAGGGCCAGCGGATCAAGAAACTCAAGGACAGGAAAGGGTAAGGAGGGCCAGCGTCCATGCCGCCAAAAGCCAGCGCCAAGAAAAAGAAGGCACGCAAGGAGGTCGGATTCGGGGTGGCTCACATCCAGTCGACCTTCAACAACACGATCATCACCATCACCGACCACGTGGGCGCCACCGTCGTCTGGGCCAGCGCCGGCACGTCCGGCTTCAAGGGCGCCCGCAAGGGCACGCCCTTCGCCGCCCAGCTCGCGGCCAAGGACGCCGCGACCAAGGCCCGGGAGTTCGGCGTCCGCTACGTCGACGTCCTCCTCAAGGGCCCGGGCGCGGGACGGGAGTCGTCCATCCGGGCCATGCAGGCCGCCGGCATGGAGATCAAGTCCATCAAGGACGTGACGCCGATCCCCCACAACGGCTGCCGCGTCCGCCGCCGCCGGCGGGTCTGAGGGCGGGAAGGAGAGCACCATGGCGAAATACCAAGGAGCCGACTGCCGGCTTTGCCGGGTCGAGAAGACCAAGCTCTATTTCAAGGGCCACAAGTGCCTGACGGACAAGTGCCCCCTGGAGCGGCGGGCCTACCCCCCCGGCCAGCACGGCCGGTCGCGGAAGCGCGTGTTGGGTTACGCCATCCAGCTCCGCGAGAAGCAGAAGCTCAAAAGGTTCTACGGCATGTCCGAGGAGCAGTTCCGCTTCTTCTTCGAGCGGGCCGAGCGCCAGAAGGGCGTCACCGGCGAGAACCTCCTGTCCATGCTCGAGCGGCGGCTCGACAACGTCGTCACCCTGATGGGGTTCTCCCTGTCCCGGGGGCACGCCCGCCAGCTCATCGGCCACGGGCACTTCCGGATCAACGACCACAAGGCCGACATCGCGTCCGCCCTGGTCAAGCCTGGCGACGTCGTCGCCTTCCGTCCGCGCTCGGCCAAGAGCGAGGACGTCCAGGCCGTCGTCGCCTCGAACCGCTCCAAGACCGTCCCGGGTTGGCTCGAGGTCGACTGGGACAACCTGAAGGGCCGGGTCCTCGCGCTGCCCAAGCGCCAGGACGTCACCCTGCCGGTCGAGGAACACCTGGTCGTCGAGCTGTACTCCAAGTAAGCCGAGGAGGCCACATGA
>CAZFBC010000238.1:0-3782 GCA_964517245.1 uncultured Eubacteriales bacterium
TTCGTCATCAGCAGGTCGGAGGTTCGATCCCTCTCGCCGGCTCCCCCGGTCTCCCTCATTTTCGGAGAAGACTGTCGTCGATCATGAACACAGACCGGCATAGGCGTTCCGAATTCCTGATACTGGTCGGAGGTGCTAACCCTCATATGCCTCCGGGGCTTCGAATTCTTGACATATCTCCGGGCGCGGGAATATGCTCATCCGGCGCGCAAACGGATTCCTCCGGGATCGCGCAGGCCGCTCCGGGCCGTTCGTTGCGCGCCCAGTCTCGAACGAGGTAAACTGGAATGAGAATGAAGCTAACGGACGTCCTAGCGGGGATCCTCGGGTTGTGCCTTTCCCTGTCCGCTCAGACGAATGACCGCGTTCTCCATGAGCTCGACGCTCAGTTCCGGAGGATGATGTCGGATTGGGAATGCCCGGGGATGGCGGTCGCCATCGTTAAGGGCGATTCGGTGATCTTCGCCAAGGGATACGGCGTACGGGAATTGGGCAAGCCGGAGCTCGTGGATGAAAATACGCTTTTTGCCGTCGGATCCCAGACCAAGGCCTTCACGGCCGCGGCCCTAGCCATCCTGGTCGACGAGGGGAAGCTGAAGTGGGACGACCCGGTTGTGAAATACCTGCCTCGATTCGAGCTGTCGGACCCCGAGCTGACCCGCCGGCTCTCGATCCGGGATTGCCTGACCCACCGCAGCGGGTTCGATCCCCTCAGCGCCCAGTTCCTTTTCACCGATCTCAGCCGGGATGAGATCCTGCGTCGCTACCGTTTTGCCAGGCCAACCGGCGTCTTTCGGGCCTCGTTCGATTATAACAACATCCTGTTCCTCCTGGCTGGCCAGGTCATCCCCGCCGTCAGCGGGATGAGCTGGGATGATTTCGTGGCGGAACGGATCTTCAAGCCGCTCGGGATGAAGGCCAGCAATACCAGCATCACCCGTTATGTTAAGAATGCGAACCGCGCCTCCGCGCATGAGATCATCGACGGCAAGGTCCGCAACATCCCCTTGCTCAACGCGGACAACTATGCGCCGGCCGGGTCCATCAATTCCAACCTCGCGGACATGGCGAGATGGCTGCGGATGCAGATAGGGGCCGGCCTCTTTGAAAAAACCAGGATCGTCAGCGCTCCGGCCATGAGCGAAATGCATACGCCGCAGGTCATGGCCTCTTTTCCCCGAGCATTCGCGGAGATGCCGTTTGTGTCGACCTACGCCATTCAGCTGACCAAACCGCTTTTCATCACTTACGGGCTCGGCTGGTTCATCCAGGAATATCGGGGGAAAAGGCTGATCCATCATGGGGGTGATATCGACGGCCAGCGGAGCCAAGTGGGCTTTATGCCCGATCTGAACCTGGGCGTCGTCATCTTATCCAATCTTCATCCCGCGACGCTCGCGGAAGCGGTCCTGTTCACTGTCGTGGACGCATTTCTTGGCGCCGATGCGAGAGATTGGAGCGGCGAGCTCCTATCGGGGGTCCGGGCTTATCGGGCCAAAATGTCCGAGGCTCGCCAACGGGAGGCGGCCGCGGCCACGTCGCCAAATCCTCCCGCCGTTCCCTTGGAACGATTCGTCGGAGCGTATGACAGCGAGGCTTATGGACCCGCCCGCGTGGTTCGTAAGGACGGTCTCTTAGAGCTCCGATTGGGGCGATTGACCTGTTCACTTCGTCATTCCCAAGGCAACGCATTCCTGATCGATACGCCCGGCATCCTGGGCAGACTTCCCCTGACGTTCATCGTCAGCGGGAGCGGGGAAGTTGCCGGGATGAGGCTTCTGGGGATCACGGAATTCAAGCGGGTCTACGAGAGATAGCCTTATCCCGAAGAGTTCTCGATGTATTCCCCGAGCGGCGGGTTCTCGACGTATCTGGCGCTCTTGTCACTTCCGCGGGAAGACGTACTCGCCGCCGGGATCGCGCTGCCGCAGGGCCGTGACCTTGCCGTTCTCCATGAGGAATTCGAAGGTCACGTCGGCAAAGAGCTTGATCCGAAACATGAGGCCCTTGTACGGGACGAGCTCCTGCTCCGTGTTGCCGGGGATGGCCAGCCAGAGCGTGCCGCTTTCCTTGAGGACGACCTGGAACTTGACGCCGTTCGGCAGCTCGTAGGACCCGGCCAGCCGGGCCAGGGTCTCGGACGATAGCGTCGCCGGCTTGCGGACGAACGTCACCTCGGCTTCGTCGAGCGAGACGACGGCTTTGTCGACGTCGCCCTGGGGGTTGGACTGGAAATTGATGGCCGTCCGCCCATAGGTCTCGTCGTTGGGCGTCTCGAAGCGGTCGTAATGGAAGTGGGCGAGCGGCAGGCGGATCTTGTGGAAGTCCATGGCCAGCGCGCCGTCCTTGAGCTCGACCTTGAGGAGGCCGTAAGCCGGATGTTCATATTCGCCGGCGTAGTCGGCCAGGGCGTGGGACGGCTGGGTGTTCGGGACGCGGTCGGCTCCTGCCTTGGCCCGGGCCTCGGTGCCGGCCTTCTTGTTCTTGAGCCGCAAGTCGAGCAGTCGCTCGCTCCAGGGCGTCTGGTCCAGGCCGAGGAGCCGCTCGTACACGTTGTAGCTGACCGTGTTGTAGAGCGAGGCGCAGTGGTCGCCGATGACGAAGACGAGGACGCCGAGCTTGTCCTTGGGCAGGAACGAGACCTGGGAATGGAAGCCGGGCAGGTCGCCGCCGTGGAAGGTCAGGAGATGGCCGCGGTAGGAGACGGTCTCGCGGCCCATGCCGTAGGCGGCGTTGAGCGCCTCCCAGAAGCCGAGGACTTCGGCCGCCGTGTTGGGAAGGGCGATGGCCGGCTCGAGCGTGGCCTTGAGCACGGCCGGGGGCAGGACCTGCCGGCCGTTGTAGCGGCCGTCGTTCATCAGGGCGATGAGCCAGTGGGACATGTCCTGGATGTTGGAGATGATGGCGCCGCAGGGGGCGACCCCGCCGATGTCTTCGTAATAGGGGATCTTGTAGAGCTCGAACGAGTCGCGCTTCTCGGTGTAGGGAACGCCCGGCTCGGCCTGCTTGAGCATGTCGGCGACGGAGTAGACCGTGGAGGTCATCTCGAGCGGCTTGAAGATCCGCTCGCGGACGAACTCCTCCCAGACCTTCCCCGACTGCAGCTCGATGATGTGGCCGACCGCGGCGTACATGAGGTTGTTGTAAAGGAAGGTCTGGCGCAGCGGTTCTTGCGGCTCCAGGAACTTGACCTTGTCGAAGAGCTGCTGGCGCGTGTCGTCGGACTGGTACCAGATGGTGTCGTGGCGGGTGATGCCGGTCCGGTGGGCCAGCATGTCGCGCAGCGTGACCGTGGTGTCGAGCTCGTTGTTGTGGAACTTGATCGAGGGCACGGACTCGCGGATGGGCTTGTCCCAGGTCAGCCGGCCCTCCTCGACGAGAAGGCCCGCGGCGATCGCGGTGAAGAGCTTGGTGTTCGAGGCGATCTGCTGCAGGGTCGCCGGGGTGTAGGGCAGCTTCTGGCCGTAATCGCGGAAGCCGTAGCCCTTGGCGAAGACGAGCTTGTCGCCCTTGACGATGCCGACCCCGATGCCGGGGACGTTCCAGTCCTTGATGACCTTGGTCATCCAGGCGTCGAAGTTGCCGAGCTTCTTGACGACCGCGGGGTCCGGTGACTGGGCCGCGGTCCGCGCCGGTACGGCCAGGACGATCGTGGCGATCGCCATGAGGCCGATGAGACGAAGGAAGAGGCTGTGTCGACGGGTGGGGTTCATCGAGGATGCTCCTTGCGGCCGGCCGGTCGGCCTTCTTTGATCAAGATATGGGAATGATAGGACCGAGCT